>JBFMBP010000001.1 GCA_040755155.1 Candidatus Omnitrophota bacterium
CGCCCATGTCCTCCAACGTCAAACCCAGATAATAGTAGACGGCCTTCAACTCTTCCGACGGGATGTGGGAATAGCCTTTGTTTTTGAAATATTCCAACGCTTTTTCGTATTGCTCTACCGCCAAACCATTGTCTTTCTTAGCCCGGAACGACTGTCCTAAGAGAAAATAGCCTCTTCCCGCCCAGGAGGGTTCGCGGATCAAGCGCTGCAAGGCGGGAATGGCTTCTTCGATCCGGCCATGCTTGATAAGCAACTCGCCCAATTCCGCCCGTTCCTTATCCGCTTCCGGATGTTCGGTAAGGATTTTCTTAAGCAAACCGATCTTGTTTTTATCGCGATCCAGTTTCATCCGTTCCAATTGGACGGCCGCATCTTTTCCGCCCGCGCTGGAACGGATTTCCATTTCGAAGCGGGCAATGCGGGCGTCCAGGTATTCGTCTTTTAAGAGTTGGTCGTAGGGCGACGCCGCTAGAAGTTCTTGATACAGATTTTCCGCGATGCCGTATTCTCCCGATTGCCGCCACACCCGCGCCTGTTCCCGCCGCGCCGGTTCGAAGGAGGGGTAGCCGTCGAGAATCGCCGCCAGGATTTTGTTGGCTTCGTTATGCAATCCCGCTGTGCGGTAATGCGCCGCGATATCTACGCCCAATTGAAAATCTTTGGGATTGGCGCGGAATTCCTCCAGCATGTTGTCCAGTTTTTCTATGAATTCGGGCGCGCCGGGGGCTTCGCGTTTTTTCTTCTCGATCGCCGCTCTTCGATCCATCAAATTTTCGGGAATGCCAACGCGGGAATACGCTTGAGCGGAGATGTCCCGTAGACGATGGGCGATTTTGTCGTCTTTGGGCTTCAATACAATAAGCCGCTGCAATAGCGCCGCCGCTTCATCATAACGTTCCAGCCGGATGAGGATTTCCGCGTTTTCTTCCAGGGCTTGGGGATGCGTGGCGTTTTGCGAGAGGACTTTTTCGTAGGCTTCGCGGGCTTCTTCCAATCGCCCCGTCTTTTCCGCGCATTTCGCGAAAGCGAGGGCGGCGCGGACGTTGTCCGGCTGGCTGCGGTAGAGGAGTTCGAGATCGTCGATCGCTTTGTCCGATTGGCCGATCCCTTTCAGGATCGTTCCGCGCAGGAATTTAAATCCTTTGGCGAAAAGCGAGCTTTTCTGCGTGCGCGCCACTTCCAAATCTTTTAAGCCGTGCAGGGCTTCTTCGTTATGCGGGAATTGTTGGAGGACTTGCTTGAAATAACGTTCGGCGAGATCGAATTCGCCCTCCTTGAGGGCGCTGCGGGCGCGGGTTAGGTATTGAACGATATCCATGGATTTTCATTCTCCTATCAATTCCCAAAAATTGATGCAGCGGAAGAACGCCAGACCTAAAAAACAGTGGTAAGTGACGAATGACAAGTGGTTAATTCTTCCGTATTACCTTATTCGCAAATCGCAAGCAATAATCAAGGGCAGAAACAACCTTGCCCTTGTCGCCCGTCATTCAAAATTCACCATTCAAAATTCAAAATTCAACGAGCGGGACCGATTTTTGTTTTCTTCTTCACCTCCTGGCAGGGGATGGAAATCTTCACGTTGCGGAATACCGGGGTGATTTGATTCCGCGTTTCCCGGATGAAACTGACGTAATATTGGAAATAGTCCCCTTTGCCGGGAAGCAGGAGTTGACCCTCGCTGCCGTGGACCGTTCTCGCCCAGGGCAGGTAGCCGATGCTTTCGTCTTCTTTCTGGTTGGCCCAGCGGGCTTTTACCGTCAGGTTGGTTCCTATGGGAATCTCAGCTTCCCAGGACATCACCGCCGGTCCGGAGCCGGAACCTTCGGCGGGGAAGAATGGCGATAAATAGCCGCCCGAAACCGGTTTATCCTCTAGCGAGCGTATATAGCGAATGTCGCCCAGACTGGTCGGGAAGCGGGTGATTACGCTTTTAAAATCCAGCAGAAATTTGTCGTCTTGAATATCATAGGTTCCGATTTTGCGGAAGGCCTTGGGATCGTTGGTTTTGGCGTGAGCAAAATCGATGAAATCCTTATCGAATTGCGTTTTGATCTTGATATGTTCGGTTGCGCCTTCGCTGTAGGCGCTGCTGTAGAGCTGAACATAGACCTCGTATCGTCCGTTGGGGGCGGGCAATTCCGTCCGCAGAACGCTCTCCGATTGCGGCGGGGTGTAAAAGGCGTTGTATTTCGTATTCCACAGCCATAAATCGTTGCTAAAGAAATAGGTGAAACTGTTTTTATCGGCGATGTAAGCCGGTTCGATGCGGATGACGGCTTCTTCCATGTCGGCGTGGAGGAAGAGTTCCTTCTTTTTCTGGTTGAATCGGATATATTCGCCCAATCCGGCGGAATATTCTTCTTCCTCTTTGACCGTATAGACGCGCTGACCGTTGTCGATGGGCGTTTCCGGCATCCGCAATTGGAAGTAGAGACGCTTTTCGGTGCTGATATTGTTTCCGAAACTATTTTTCTCGTTCTTCTCGCCGATCAGGTCGTATTTATCCGCGACGATCAGCATGGTGTTGCGAGCGGAAAAGACGGGAACGTCGAAACTGGTTTCCCGCATGGCGTTTTGGGGGATGTCGTCGATGAAGCCGGTTAGTTCGTTTTGGTTGTAGATCATCGAAACCCGCACGTATTCCGCTTCGGAGTCGCTCGGATTATTCACTTGCGCTATCAATTTGGCGCGTTGGCCCCAAAGGGGAACGCCACTGTCCGCCGTCAATTGCATCCAGTGCCCCATCCAGGGATCGACGCTCAGATCGGGAAGATCGTGCAGCGTGACCGTGAAGCGGCTTTCGTTGTTCTCTTCGCTGCTTTCGTCGATTTTGCCAAAAGGATCGACGACGAATTGGATGTCGTGATGGCCGAGGCCTTTGTAGGACGGCGGATCCCAGACGATTTCCACTTCTTTCGATTCGCCCGGCTCCAGGCGGTCGATCGTTATCCGGCGGTACGATTGATTGAACGGCTCCAACCGTTGATTCAGCGAACGGTCGCCGTCGTAGGCTTCCAGAGCGACGTCAGTGGCCGGACCCATTCCCATATTGTATACGTGAGTGCGTAGATAGACGGTTTTTCCGATGACGGGAATTTCCGGCTTGACGGTTACGTCCGCTTCGGCCAGCGCCAGGTCCGGCTTGCCCAATACGGTTACGGGCAGCGAGTAATTGTTTTCGCCTTTTTCGGACCGGGCGCGCACTTTGTATTCGTATTCTCCTTTAACGGGGAGTTTTAGGCTGAAATCGATATCCCGCGTCTGTTCCGGCGGCAGGAATAAGCTCTTTTCCTCCGTCGCCGATCCCGGACCTTCGACGGCGACTTGCAATGTTGCGTCTGCGATGGGCGAGAAATTGTGGATAGGCATTTTCATGCGCACGGTTCGTTCCGCCGTCAAGTCGGAAGGCATGAAGGTTATATTCTTCATCAAAGGAATCGCCGGCGATTCTTGATTCCAGTGGAGAGGAACGATAATTTTCTCGTCGTCTTTGGTTTTTTTTATGCCCTGCGACGGATCGTCGAGCAGGGAGATATAGATGCACTGCGCATCCGGCGGCAGCGTCCCTTTCCATTCCACCGTCGTAGTAACGCAGGCGAGAACCTCCGCTGCGACGATCGTTTGTTTCACGTCGCCCGCCGTCAATTCGCATTGCACGTCCGTCAAGTCGAATTTGGAGCGATTGGCGATTTGGAATTGGACGGCGGTTTCCTCGCTGCTGGTTTCCGCCTTTCCGCCGCTTAGGAATAAAGCGGGCTTGAATTGGGAGATTTCGCAGCCGCCCCAGGCGTCAAGGTTCTCTTCCTCGTTCCAGGCATAAATCCGTACGAAAGCGGTAGCGTCCTCGACTTCGCCTAACGTGAATTCGAAAGTCTTATCAATTGCGCCTCCTTCGAAATCGAACGGTTCGCCTTGATAAACGAACTTATCCGCGATGTTCATGGAGATGACGGCTTTGCCTTTGGCGAAGGTCTTTACCGGCGCGGTCAGTTGAAATTCATGATCGAAGCCGGGAACGAAGAATGTAGGCGACAATTCCATTTCCAGCCGTTCTTTCGGCGAAGCCAATGGGATGGCTGGATCGCCGAAAAAGATGTACTGATCGGCGAGTTCCCTGGAATTATACGACTGCATAAACATATTTTTTGCGAATGTCGCCGCTTCGCCGAGGCGGGTTAATCCGTCTTCCAGGAGGTTGCGGGTGACGAAGTGGGACAAGATCATGTGCTGATCGGTGGTTCCTTCGCCGCTGGGCGCCCAGACGGCGATGCCGCCCCGGTCGGGATGGCGGATAAATTCTTCCGCCAGGCAGACGTTGAACGGCGAGATGTGGAAGTTGAGATAGCCCGTTTTGCAAGACCAGTTCATGACGAAGGGGAAGCGCGTATTCGGCGCAAGTTCCAACACGTTGCTGTAAAGCCGGTCCGTGCCGTAAAAAAGCCGTTCGTGCGACCATAACTGGTTGCCGCCGTGGCCGATGTACTGCGCCAGGGAAGCGCCCTGGTTGAAGGCTTTGATGATGGCCAGCGTTCCTTGCGGGCAGTATTTTTTATTAATGTATTCCTGCGCTTTCGAATCTGGATTGTCAATATTGCGATGGTAAAGATAAGGATTGGTAACGTGGGGAAAATCGATCTGGTTGATGATCTCCGGCTTCATCGGCGGAGGCAGGCTCGTTTTCGTTTGCTCGACGCTGTATCGTTCGAAGGTATCGTCTGCGATAAACAAACTTTTGGTTCTCCACAATCCAACGGGAGATTTCGTTTCATAAACGATGAGTTTGTCTATATAGCGATCCAATTCCTCCGGCTGGCGAATGGATATCCGCCCGACGATAGCGTCGGAGAAGGAATCCTGGCTTCCGCCCCATAGATAAGCGTACCATTCGTCCGCTCCGTAGCGTTGGGGATTGTTGTCCGGCGCCTCCGTGGGAATTTGATCGACTACCTGCTGCTTCAACCGGTTGCGGTGATCCCAATTGGAATCGCCAACCAGAACGGCGAATTCCGGCGACAGGCCGTTCCATTCCGATTGGGCGTAGCGTAAAAACCGCCGGATGGCGTCGATGTCGGGATAGCCGTAATTGAATTCGTCATAGATGTCCTGTACGTCAGTGAGCAGTACTTGAAAGCCGTCTTGCAACCGCTTTTCGGCCAGCCGTTTAGCGGATTGGAGCAGCGTATTGTGAACGATTACGACATAGTTATACCCTTGGTCTTTTCGGTGCAGGCTGGAAGGATAATCCAATTCGATAGCTTGCGGTTCGAGAACCTTGTCGTCGAAGACAGTTTCTATCGCGTCCCAATCGCCGTCCGGCAGCGCGAGATAGCCCGATGGAGGGGCATCCGGGGCCGTCAATCGTTGAACCGCCGCTCCTTCTTTAATCGTCCAGGCGTTCCATCCGGAAGCAGGTGCGTCCTCCTGCGGGTTCCCAGAGGAACTCGTTTTGGAGTCCGTGGCGCTAGGGGGAAGGGAGGCGTAAATCTGGATCGCTTTGGTTCGGTTGTCCAATTGACTGCGTTCGATTAGGGGCGTTTCGCCGCCTGGAACGAAGAGGGCGGGATAGTCGATCTCGACGTTGTCGATGAAGAGAAAATCCTCGTTTCCCATCTTATCGCTCATGCTGCGTTCGATCATGCTGATTTCCGGCGGCTTTTCCGCCGAGACGAAGACGAGGGCGGTTGTCTGCTTAACTTCGGCGGCGGGGATATCGAAGGAAAACGTGGTGGACGCATTGATCTGCGCCGAAGCCGCGCGAGTGGCGTCAGCGATGCGAACGGTGAAATCCCATCGCTTCTTGGCGTTATTCCTTACGGAAATGGAAATCTTGACATCGCCTTCCGGCGCCAGGTTTGGCAATTGGAGCGGCAATTCTTTCGTTTGCGCATCCAAATCCGTATAGAACCAACCGTAGAAGTTGGGACCCATGCGTCCCAGCAGATTGTCTTCGTCGTGAATTTGACGCACGCGGACGTATTTTTCCCCTTCGCCGGTCCAGACCGCCGCCTTTTCTTCCGTCCGTTGCGGCGGCGTATTCCATTCCGCCCAGGTCAGAAAGTAAGGGGCGTCCTGCGTATATTCCGAAGCGGATTTTTCTCCATAGAAGAAAAATCCTTCGCCTTTTTCTAAAACATTGTCTCCATCGTCTTTGACGAAGAGCGGCAGTTCTACGCCTTTATGCCAGAGGCGCGTTTGTTGGAGGGGAACGATGACAGGGAGAATCCCCAGGCTGGCCAGGTCTTCGCAGCGAACGGCCGTCATGCCCGTTTCGCGTATGTTGACGCGTACGGCGTTGGTGCGGGGGGCGACGTTTTTGACGCCGTTGTTGAGTAATTCGCCGTCCACTTGATAGCCGATGCTGAAGGGATGAAAACCTTGGGTTTTTTCTTCTTCGGGGAGAATTCGTTTGCGGCGAAACTTGATGGCTTCCTCGCCATTGATGCAAAGATTGCGGAAGATGCGGCCATAGCCGTTGTCCGCCGGGGCGGCGATTTCCGGTTTTCGCGCGGAACCTTCGCGCCAACGAATGGCGAATTCCAGCTTGGCGATGGAGAGTTTGTCCAACTGAAAACTGGATTGGGGCGAGGCGGATTGGATTCCCGCTGGCGATACGATTTCCAGCCGTAGAACGTCCAGTTCTTGATACTCCATACGGCTGACGCCGATCGATTTGCGCACCGCTTCCTTTTGCGATTCGATCTGGGCGGGGTCGGCGGCGTTCTCTTCGAGAATAGCTTCCTCGCCGCGATTTTTATAGACGCCGTAATCTTGCGCCAGGATTTCCAGCGAATACGTCGCGCCGATGGGCAGACCGACATAGATGCGATTCTCCGTGCGGTAGAGCGGATCGCCTTCGCTGCGTTCGTAACGGATGCGGACGTGCGAATCGCTCGATTCCAGAAGCGTGAAGTTGGGCTGATGCGAGGGGGGGTATTTTACATCGCGCCAATCCGCCGCCTGCGCGGCCAATCCCGCCATAATCCAAACGATCCACAAACCAATCGAAAACCTTTTCATAAGCCAACTCCCCTTTTTTGGCGATTTCTTCCTTTATAAATCGTGTTACGCATTTACATCCCCTCGCCCTTTGGGAGAGGGTAAGAGTGAGGGGAGATAAATTCAATCCTATCAACCCTCACCTAACCTCTCCCAATCTTGGGAGAGGGATTAAAAAGCAAAAAATTCGCAGGAAAACTGTATACGCGCGTAACATGAGTTTATATAATTTCGGCGTTGTTCCTCGTTCAGGGTTTGAGTCCCCATTCTTCCGGGAATCCCATTATGATGTTCATATTCTGTACGGCCTGGCCGGCGGCGCCCTTGGTCAGGTTGTCTTCCGCCGCGACAATGATGAATTCTCCCGTCATGGCGTCTTCATGGAACGAGATATCCACGAAGTTGGTTTCGCGTACTCCCTGCAGATTGGGAACTTCGCCTAAATCGTAGAGCCGGATGAATTGTTCCTGGCCGTAGGTTTTTTGATAACAATCCCAAATTTGTTTCAGGGCGATATTCCTATCCGCCATGCGGCAGAAGATCGTCGAGAGAATTCCCCGCTGCAAGGGCAGCACGTGCGGCACGAAAGAAGCCGAAACCGGCTTGTTGGTTACGCTTCTCAGTATAGATACGATTTCGGGAGCGTGTTGGTGTTTGCCTACGCGGTAGGCGAAGTAATTTTGATCCAATTCGGGATGATGGAAAGGCAGTTTGGCGTTCTTGCCCGCGCCGGTTACGCCGGAGGAGGAACTGATATGGATTCCGTCCGGCGCCAGCAGCCCTTCTTTGATGCCGGGATAGAGGCTGAGAATCGCCGTGGTGGGATAGCAGCCGGGATTGGCGATAAGCCGCGCTTTTTTGATCTCTTCCCGGCAGCCTAGTTCCGGCATTCCATAAACCGCTTCGGCGCATAGTTCCGGCGAGGTATGGGGAAAATCGTACCAGCCCTCTCGCTCCGCAAGGTTCTTGAAGCGGTAATCGGCGGATAGGTCGATGACTTTATAGCCCTTCGCTAAATAAGCGGGGGCTAGTTTCATGGAAACGCCGTGAGGCGTGCTTAGAAAGACGACGTCGGCATCGCCAGCATCGCCGGGGTTGGTCTCTTCCGACACGTTCAAATTGCAAACGCCGCGCAGAACCGGCCAGAAGGCGTGAACCGGCTTGGCGTCGCCGATTCCCGCGCCAGTCAGAGAGACGATTTCCGCCTGCGGATGCTTCAATAGCAAACGAATCAATTCGCCGCCGGTGTAGCCGGTGGCCCCTACGATTTTCACCTTGCATTTCTTGCTTTTGTTCATGGATTCCACCTAAATAGTACGATTCCTTTTCTATAATGCCGAAGCGTCGACGCCGCTTGGATTTTTTTTATGAGTTGGCGCTTGATGAACGATAAAAACAAGCGGATGAAGTATATCCCGCGCTTTATCGTATGTCAAAACTTGCGAACGAAGGGTGGATGGAAGATGCTGTCAGGGTTTTTAAAAAAAAGAGGAGAGGGAAAACGACGAGCGTTTTCCTCTCCCCCAATTCAAGTATGGTCGTCCAAGAGTGGACGGAAAGATTTTTCGATAGGATGGCGATTTTAAGGCGGCGAATCAGAATCATTAATGATTTTCAATAATGTTTGGACTATTCCCCATTATGTAGACTCCGTATATCCCTATCCCGCTTGATGTATTCAAGATTTGATGACCTGACGTGTGGATTAAGTATTCCTTGCTTGACGGAATCAGGTTTGGTTCGGCGAATATGATTCTTTTGTTTTCATGATCGATCGTATAATCGATCCCTTCTTGCAGAACCTTATTATCAACCTTAATGTAGACTTTTTCGTCCTGCTTGAGATCGGGAAAATCGAGGTAATGGGAATCAAGTATTCCCTGAAAAATTAAGTATGTATTTTTAAGATCGATATTGAAATCTTTCAATAAATGAATGGTATTGGTTTTTGTATCGTATTCGTAATCTTCTCCTTGCATTAACCAATCGATATTTTTTGAAGAGTAAATATTTCCGTGTTGGATGCCGACGCTGATTGTATCTTTCAATATATTTGGGAAATTATAAACATTAGGATATTTGGGGGTTCCAAGCGTCCCCCCAATGCCTTTTGGATAATATGGGGGATGTCCCAATAATTTTATCACTGAATCGTTATTGATATTGTGCATGAATACATCCCCGTGGTATCGATCACTGCTGAGGACGGTATCGGTCAACCTATAGTATTCGATGTAATAAGATTGTTCGGGGCGGCAGAGTTCCTGTTTGAGGAACCAGATATGGCCCGCTTGCTCGTCTACTTCGTAATCCTCGCCTCTGACGCCCAGCCTGTCTCCGAATACGACTTTGACCGAGCCGGGACGAATTGGAGTTTCCGACTGCCAGGAACCGGCGGGAATAGAGTCATCAATAGTATAGAAAATTCCGTTATAATTAATCCTTGTATGGTTGCCCAC
The DNA here is from genome assembly GCA_040755155.1 of Candidatus Omnitrophota bacterium. NCBI lineage: Bacteria > Pseudomonadati > Candidatus Omnitrophota > Candidatus Omnitrophota bacterium. The sequence continues at coordinate 9,459 of JBFMBP010000001.1, forward strand.
AGCGATCTCAAATTTCGTTCCGGGAAGAAATTGCGTCTTTCCGGGAATAATCAAATCGAGATCGGTCAGTTCGATTCTTTTGTTCTTATAATCGATCGTATAATCCTTCCCTTCGCTTAGCGGTTTGTCTTCCACTGTGATTGTCACTTTATCGGCGGGATCGAGGCGCCGCAGCCGGAATAGATGGTAATCGGGGACGGCGGAAATATTGATATATTGCTCTTCTGGATCGAAAGACAGGTCTTTGAGCAAACAAATCTCGGCAGTGTGCGGGTAGTATTTGTAATCTACGTCTTTAATCAATGAAATCGGCGCCTCTTGGCTGGATGCAAGCGATTTAATGAAAACACTCAACGTCTTTTCTTCAATAGTGTAGGGAATCGGAATTTCGTAGATTCTTGGATCTTGGGTTGGTTGGGCGTACATGTTCAGGAAAGCCAATGTAAGGGGAGGCATTCCCATCGTCTTTCGCAATTGTATTTCGTCCGGATAATAGCCGAAGGATTCCATTTCGTATTGATTTTTCTCGTCGGCGGGATCGGGGGTATAACAGAACTGGATGTAATAATATTGATCGGGTTGGCAATCCTCTTTTTTCAAGAAGCGAATGATGCCTTCATTTTCATCAATGGAAAAATCCTCGTCCTTCACTCCCATTTTTTCGCCGATGGCGACTTTAACCGAACCGGGGCGAATCGACCGTTTCCCTTTCCATGACCAGGGAACGCTTTTTTCTCCCGTGACGGCAATTGATTCCCATTTGTCGTTGACGGGAGCCGTAACGGTAAGAAGATGCGTTTGCGGATCGAAATTCCAATCCTTTTTATTAAGAGTTTTGAGTTCCTTCAGGGGTTCGCCTTTGTAGATGATTTTGACTTCTTGAAGCGTTTGATAGGATGACTTGACGAAATAGACTCCGGAATCGCCTTGGCGGGATAGCAAACTTCCAAATTCCCAATCGGAGCCGAAATCGAATAGAATCGGATATGGCTGGATTTGTTTTCCCACCGAAAAACCTTCAATGGATAGAGACTTATTGCCAGGATCGGGGATGAGGTCCAAATCGATTACGCTAGGGTGAACTAGGCTGTTGGGATTTTTGATAGCAATTTGATCTGGATCGAATTCCACTAGTTTATATCCCGGCGCTTTTAAGCGCACCAAGCAGCTTCCTTTGGGTAAAGTCATGGAGAAGCGATTTCCCTGGCGGTAAGAGCACAGAGAGGCGGCGTCGATTTGAGGAATACCAGGCGCGCTCATTACGAACATTCCAATCCTGCCGTTGTCTTGAGGCCGTAGTGTGACGGTGTACCTACATATTTTATAAAGTTCCAAAGTTATCTCGGTTTGGCCGCCTTTTTCTACTACTGCCGGTTGGAGATGGCAGTGTAGTGAATCTGTTCCGTCAGAAACGTAGGAATCTATAAGCATCTCTCCCGGTTGGATTCCCGTCAGAATAAAAGATCGTAGAATATTCGGGGGATCGTTGGGCGTTTCCGTTGGCGATTCGGTAAACGTATCGGTATAAGGAATCTGATAATAGGCGCCGTTTTGAATAACACTGAAATAAACCCCTATGTTTTGGTAAGGTTTGCCTTGATACTGAAAGCGTACTTTGACGCTGGCTTCCGCCTTGGCGAGACGGAACTCCAGCGGGGCATTGTCCGTTTTCTTGATATCCACAGTCAGAAACGCCGGGGCATAGCCCGCCTTCACGGCGACTAACTTATATGTACCTTCCAAAAAGAATCCCAGTTGAAAACAGCCGTCCAAACCGGTTCTATCATTTAAGAATTTCACTGTGTCGCCCCGCTGGGATTCTACATGGTTAATATTCACATTGCTCAGCGGTTTGCTCGTTTCCGCCTCCAAAACTATGCCGGATATTTGAATGGGAGCAGACCTTCTGCGGATATCGGGAAAAATTCGATTGGGGTTATCGCCTGGATCGTATTTAACGCCTCTGCCCGCTTCGCTTTTTACGGTTGCCTTTTCTATCTGCGCCTTGGAATCCGTCGTTAAAAAGATCGTGGAGAGCATCAGGGCGAAGAGAATTGCTGCGGCCAGGACGTTTCGTATTTTGGAATACATGGTCGTTTTCCTTTCGGTCAGGATGTCGCGCACGCGGCGCGCTATCCATGTTTGTTTGGGAATAATCGCTGTCGCGAAGGAATATTCCCGTCTCGTCCTGGACTCCCATACTTCATCGAGCAGAAAGGCGGCGTAGGAGGCGCTTTGGCCTGTGGAACGGATCACGCAGCGGTCGCAGAGGTATTCCCTCTCCTGCGCGCTGCGCCGACGCAGCCAATAAATCATGGGGTGAAAGAAATAAAATACGCTGACGATGGTCTCCATCAGCAGCCACCATATGTCTTTGCGCCGCAGATGGGCCAACTCGTGTAAGAGGGCGAAGCGCAGCCTCTCTTCGTTTTGCGGCTGCATCAGATGGAGAGGAAGAATGATGAGGGGATGAAAGAAACCCGACAATACCGGCGAGCTGCATCGGTTGGAACAGGCCAGCGAGGGAGATTGCTTGACGCCCGCAATCTCCAGACATTGGCCGAAAATCTCAAGAATTCTAGGATTCGTAACTGGAACGATCGGCTCGAACATCCGGCGGCGCATCCCTAATCCAATCCCTAAACGGATGGTCAACAAGGCGGCGCCGAGCATCCATAACGACGCTAGGAGGGATTTCCAATGTATGGTAGTTATCCACGGCGGCGTGGGCGTCCTTTCTGCGGGATGGATTACCTGACGCGGCGGCAGAGAGCGGCCGGTGGGCGGGGATGGGAAATAATTGGGAATAGCAGCGGCGGGAATGAAATTGAATTCGCTGGCCATGAAGGGCGCCGCGTTCCTTGGCGGGGATGATGTTGTTAACCAGGGGACTGAAAACTTCATCCCGGATGGCGTCCAATCGCCGAGCAAGGTGAAGCCGGGCGTGAGCGAAACCAGGCCGAGAATCAACAACGCCGAGCGTCCCCGCACTTTGCCCAAGGCGATCGTTAGAAACGTCAGCAGACCCAACGCCAGCAGCTGCGCCGAAGATCGTAAGAGGAAGGAAAGGATGGATTCGGCCCATTCATTCATGGCGGCTCTCCCGTTTCTTGCGATCAAGGATCGCTTGTTTCAAGTCTTCGTATTCCTCCTTCGTCAGAGGCTCCGCCTCGAACAAGGCTTGCACCAGTTTGACCTTCGAACCGTCGAAGAGGCTGTACAGCAGGTTGGAAATCGAACTGGCTTCCACTGTTTTTTCGTCGATTTTGGGGGTATAGACATGGCTGCGGCCTTCCAGTTCGTGTTCAAGGAATCCTTTCTTCTCCAGATTGCGCAGGGTGGTTAGGATGGTGGTATAAGCCAGGTTCCGCTTTTCGTCCAAAGCGTCGCGTACCTCATGCACGGTAGCGCGTCCCCGCTTCCAGACCTCTTTCATAACCAGCGTTTCCAACTTGGCCAAAACGGTTTTTTGGACATTCGATCCCATAGTGCATCCCTCAAAATCAGAGTAAGCGCTTATCTACTATCATAATAGTACTAATTAGATAGTAGTGTCAAGTAGAATTGGGAAAAAATTATTTAAGTCATAGTGCGTGCGATGAAAAGATAAAGAGGTTTTTTATGATTGCCGTTTTGAATCACGAAAACACGAAAGGGCGCGAATTTCACGAATTTTTAGAATCACGGATTTCATGGATGATCTGGATTTCACGTAGAAAAACTTTTCCAGGCGTTATTCCTACCGTAATCCTTTTTTTGCCTTTTTTCGTGTTCTTCATTTTCCTTCGCGTTTTCGTGATTCAATACGCTTAGCCCGCCTTTCTCTTGGAGTAGACTTTTTCCATTCTTTTCATGTACGCTCATACTACTGCATCATGTAAAACCTACTCGCTCATTTGAAAATCATTCGTGAAGGAGAAGCCATGAATTCATTGAGAATCGCTATCGCCATTCAATTATTAACGCTTTTTTACCCCGCAACCTCCACTGCGGACGAAATCGATCAATCCATCGCCCAGCATCGTATGGGAACTCTCATTGTCCGCGCCGCGCCGGGGAGCGACGTCCGCGTGGAGCAAACTCGCCACGAGTTTTGGTTCGGCGCGGCGCTCTCCAGCGGCATATTCCGGCCGGGCAACGAATCCAGCGATGCGAAGAAATACAAGCAAGTTTTTCTGGAGAATTTCAATTCTGCCGTAACCGAAAACGCCGTAAAGTGGCATTCCATGGAACGGCGTAAGGGAGATGTCGATTATTCCATCGTCGATTCGATTTTGGAGTGGGCTGATAAGAACAATATCCCCGTACGCGGGCATAACCTGTTTTGGGGAATCACCCAGTTCGTTCAGCCGTGGCTGCGCGAGCTGGGGACGGAAGAATTGCGGGAACAAGTGCGCCAGCGCGCTTTGAGCATGGGAAAAAAGTATAAAGGACGTTTCTCCGAATACGACTTGAACAACGAAATGATTCACGGGAATTTCTATGAAGAGCGGCTTGGTCCGGAAATCACTAAGCAAATGGCTGATTGGTTTCATCAGGAAGATCCCGATACGCCGCTTTATGTAAACGATTACGATATTTTGACGGGCAAACGTCTCGACGATTATGTCAAACATATCCGGCATCTGCTCGATACGGGCGTCGCGATTGAAGGCATCGGCGTCCAAGGGCATTTTCATGGGATGACGTTCGATCCGAAAGCGCTTCAAAACACGCTTGATACTCTGGCGCAATTCAAACTGCCTATCCGCATCACGGAATTCAATTTGCCCGGCCAGCTTTGGCCTTATTTCGAAGATCGGCAACGGAAACTCACTGAAGAGGAGGAAAAGACGAAAGCCGAACACCTTTCGGAATATTATCGAATCTGTTTCGCCCATCCGGCGGTGGATGGCATCCTGATGTGGGGTTTTTGGGAAGGCGCCAACTGGATTCCCGTCTCTTCACTTTATAAGCGAGATTGGACGCCCGCTCCGGCGGCGCACGCTTATCGCGATCTCGTCTTCAACAAGTGGTGGACGAAATTCGATGGCAAAACCAACACGGAAGGAATTTGTGAAGTCCCCGCTTTTTATGGCCAATATCGCGTAACCGTCAATGGCAAGGAAAGAACGGCGAAGTTAATGAAGAAGGACGGCAAGGCGACGGTTTCGTTCGAATGATAAACGGATTATGGTCGATTGGGAACGGTGAATCGCTCGACGATTGTCGGGGAATCATGGATGAAAATCACGAAATCTTAACGTTGTTTTCATCTAAAGGAAATAATTGCCGTGAATAATAAACGACTTGGCCGAGTAAATCTTGTCTTAAAAAGAAGCGTTGATTTGGCGAAAAAGCGTTGAAAAAAAAACAAATTTCCCATTAATTTTTTCTTGCATTTGACGCTGAATTGTTGTATGTATAGTTGTATAGTATATCGATTGCGCATTAGCTTTTAGGCGAAGTTGAAAGTTGGGAATGGAATGGGATGGTTGGAGAGAATGAGAAAAACCATTTGATTTTTTGAAGAGTTGAATGGTTGAGGATACCCAAATGGTTTGAGAAGGAGGTGGTTTAGGGGAAATCATTTAAAAGAAGATTTAAAGTCGAATTTGCACAAAAATAAAATCTGAGTGTATTTTGAAAGGATGGAAAAGATGAAGATACGTTTGTTTTCAGTCGTGGCATTGTTGATCGTGGGAAGTCCTATGGTATTTGGGGACGTTTACTTTTCGGATAATTTCAACACGGGCGGCACCGCCGGCGCCAACTCCAGAGGCTGGGAGTTTATCCAAAACGATAAGGTTACGGAAGTCGGCAGTTATTTTGTCATCGCTCCGGAATATGCGACGAATAACAGCGGTCCTGATGACGGTCCTGGCGGTAATATTGATTCGGATGCTCCTCCTACAGTGGATGGAACGCCCTCGGATGGCGGCTTCTTGATTTCCGACTCGGATTCCGGCGACGGATCGGACGATGTCGGTTCGCAAGCGGAGATTTGGGCGATTTCTCCCAAATTCAGCACGGTGGGCGCAAAGGAAGTCTGGTTTCATGCAGACGCCGAGATCGAATCGAACAACAACGGCGAAAGCGTAGTTCAATTCGCCGTAACCGCCGACAATGGCGCCACTTGGATTCCAGTATGGCATCAAGTAGAACCGCAACGTCCCCTGCAAAGCGTAAATAGGGTGGGCGACGTAACCTACGGCGCGAAATTTCCCGGCGCTTATCCCACCTTGGGCAGCGCCAGCCAAACTCTGACCTGGAACGGAATTCATAGCCGTTGGCATTTGCAACTTCCGCCGGAAGTCGTCAACAAGCCGGAAGTGCGTTTCCGCATTGGCTATTATGAACCGGCGGACGCATGGTGGATTATTTTGGACAACGTCTTGATCGACGACAAAAAGCCTCCAATGGGCAACGAAACGGTTTTGTCGGAAGATTTCACGAACGGCATCCCCTCGACCTGGAGTAACGAGTCTATCAAAACCCAAAAATGGGATACCCAGCCGATTATGTACGATAGCGGCGGCGTTCTTGAGCCTTATAAGATGAAAAACGGCATTCCCGTCAATATCGATTTGCTTCGCGAAGCGGAAGCCTATAATTACAAGATCGATTTAATGAAAGAAGTCGATCCCGCCATCAATCCGAATGGTACGTTAGATGGCCGGTGGGTATTGATGTTGGCGGGTCAAGGCTACGCCATGTGGCAAGAAAACGATACCGATAAGGAAGAAGGCGCGAATCTGGATACGCCCGCCTTGGATATGACCACGGCGACGGGCGTTTTCATGGACTTCGATTCCGAAGTGCTTGTCGGAGACGCCAGCGTGAGCTATGACGTTTACGTTAGCGTGGATAACGGAGCAACCTTCAGCCGCATATTCACCTACACGGCGGCGATCATGGATTTTGCGGAAGCGCCGTATTTCGACCATCATTATTTCGAAGTTCCCAGCGCCGCAGGCAAGAAAGGCGTTATTTTCCGTTTTGCGGCGAAAGGCGGCGATCCTGGCCAAATGGAAGGCTTCTGGGTAGTTGACAATGTGCGCGTTACGGTCAATCGCGGAACCAGCGTTTCGGAATGGACGCTGTTTTAATTTGTAGTTCTTCATCAATGAGATAAGCTGTTAAAAGGGGATGCATCAGAAAGCGGGTGCATCCCCTTCCATCTCTCTAAGGAGAAGATTTCATGGTTCGCGTTTTTCGAAGAAAATTGCGCCGCCGCTTCCAAGGTTTTACGCTTATTGAATTGCTCATCGTCGTCGCCATCATTGGGATTTTAGCCGCTATCGCCGTGCCGAATTTTTTAAACGCCCAAATCCGCGCGAAAATAGCGAGGACCATGGCGGATATAAAAATGTTAACGCAGCAGGTCGACATTTTTCACATGGATAAGAATAAATGGCTGATCGACGGCAACGATTGCGACGGTAGTCCCGATTGCTGCTTCCAAGGCGATTATTTTGGAAAAAGACCTTTGGAAACCAATGTAAAAGCCTTAAAGGGCGACAATCATTTCAGTGGACAAGTCTATCTGCCCCTGACAACGCCGATTTCCTACATCACAACTATTCCCGTCGATCCGTTTGGAGACGGACTCTTTTATTCCTACGAAGATTGGGGCTGCTCGAACAAAGGCGGATTTTATGGCCTTCTTGCCGCCACCGCTCCCGACGGCGACAACGGCGATTGGCATCCCGATAATATGGCGGTCGCCTATCACCCATCCAATGGATTAGCCAGCAATGGCGATATTTGGTATACATGGTTGTTTAAATCGGGGTATACGAATACGCAATGGGATAGATACTTCTCGACGCGTCCCGGCTGGAGCAGCCAGTTCTGATTTTTTTGATGATGGAATCGCTAATAATAAATTTAGTATCATTAGATGGGGCGCGCCGTTTCACTTTCACTTTTTTGTTAATAACCGATGGGTCAACGTGACCCATCCCACTTTTTTCTATCTTTTAGCGGCCGCTAATCGCTGTTTTTTTGATTGTTGCGATGTACATACGCCCGATTCGCTCTTGAGGCGTAGAGTTTCAAACTCTGGCGCCAGGCGGCGAGTTGGATGGTTCCATCGTAGTCGGTGCGAAGTACGTGAGCGCCGATGGCGTAGAGGCGATTGCGCGCTTCTTCGCTGGGGTGGCCGTAGGCGTTGCGGCCCACCTGAATGACGGCGAATTCCGGCTGGGTTTCGGCGAGGAACTCGGCGCTGGAAGCGTAGCGGCTGCCGTGGTGGGGAACTTTCAAAACATCCACATCCCAATCATCGAATTTATCGCATAATCTCTTTTCGATTTTTTGGCCGATATCTCCCGTCAATAACACTTCCCAATCGCCGTATTGCAAAAGGAATACCAGGGAGGCGTCGTTTACGTCGCCCAGATTGTTCAGCGTCTCGTCGTCCGGATTCAGCGTCCATAATTTGGTTTGGCCGTCCAATTGGATTATGTCGCCCGCCCTCGCTTGGCGGCGCGGGATTTTACGCCGGTCGAGAACGCTTGAGAAATGGCGGTAGGTTTCGTTGGCGGGATCGGGGAGGCTTTCCAGAACCAGGCCGACGGGAAAAGCTTGCGCCGCCGCCGCCAGAGCGCCGATGTGGTCGGCCTGGGGGTGAGTGAGGGCCATCGCATCGATTCGCTGGACGCCTTGCGCCAGGAGGTATTCCACAAGGAGCGGCTGGCGCTTTGCGGAAGCGGGTGGGCCGCCGTCGACGAGCATGACTTTGCCGCTGGGAGTTCGTATAAGGGCGCAATCGCCCTGGCCGAGTCCGAGAAAATCGACGCGCAGCGGCTGCGCCCATTGGAGTAATGGGCCGGACCATAGCGCCAGGGCGGCGAGAAACAGGGCAAGGTGAAAGGAGCGGAAGCGCAACTTGCGCATTCGGAACCATTCCAATGCCGGGCGGGCGAGCAGGATCATGACGAAAAAGAATAAGGCGAGCGGAAAGAGGCCGGGATTGGGAATAACGATGGAAAAGGCTTCGCGTCCGCCGAAGAAGTGGATGACGGCGGCGAGCAAGCTGCCGATGGCGAGCAATGGATATTCCAGAGCGCGCGTCAGGATAGAGAAGGGAAGAAAGAGCGAGAGCGTCCAAAGATAAGCGGCGGGCATGAAGAACGCCGTCAGGGGAATGGCGGCTAAGTTTCCGAGAACGGCGCTCCAAGGAAGGCGGTGGAAGTAATAAATTGTGAACGGCGCCAGACCGGCAACGACGATGGTTGAAGTGGAAAGGCTGCGGACGAATCCGCGAAAAAGCCAAGGGAGGCGCGAACACAGCCAGGCATCCAGCGGTTGATAAAGGAACAGCATCAGTACGGCGGCGAAGGAGAGTTGGAACGAAGGGAGAAACAACTCGCCGGGATAGAGAAAGAGGATGGCCAGGGCGGCCAGGCCTAGCATATTGAGTGGATGGGCGCGGCGTTCGGTGAAATAGCTTCCAAGCAGAACGAAAGCCATTAAAACCGCGCGCAAGGCGGGGACGCAGACGCCTACCATCGATAAATAGAAAACTCCCAAAACGGCGGTGAGGAAAGCCGATCGGCGGCGGGTTAATCCCATACGCTTTAAAAGACTCGCGAATCCAAAAAGAATGAAGGTTGCGTGCAAGCCGCTGATGGAGGTGATATGCGCGAGACCCGATTTTTGCAGATTGTCGTTGAGGCGGGAGGAAAGGTTGGAACGTACGCCGAAGGCAATAGCTGCAACTAGCGCCGCGATATCGCCCCTGTCTTTCTCCGGAAGCGAGAGCCGTTGCTGGACGGCGTTCGCCGCCGCATAAGCCAAGCCGCGCGGACGGCTCCAACGGCGCGGCGAAGGTTGAATCTGGACGGAATCTTTTTGGGCGTAGGCGGCGGCGAAGATGTTTTGGGAATAGCGGTATTCCTGGAAATTAAAGGGGGTGGGAACGCCGGGGCCGCGGACGGGATAAATGGCGCCTTGCGCTTGAATCCTATCGCCGGGAGCGGCGGTTTGTACGTCATCAGCGCGGCAGAGAAGTTCGATGTTGGCGGGGAAGGGGCGCTCGCGGTTCCATTTTTCCAAACGGACGCCGCTGAGAATTATAGACGCCGATCCGCTTTCGTAATTTCGGATTTCTTCCACTTTGCCGGAGACAGTTTGCTCGCCCTGCCGCGCGAGATCGGCGGCGCGGGCGTCCATGTGACGCTGCGACAGCAGCATGGATTCCATGCGGACGGCGCCGAGCGAGGCGGCTAAAGCCAAAGCCATCATGCGATGAAAACGCTGGTTGCGGCGCAGGGAATCGCGGCGGCTCGCCGCCGCCCACCATAAAGCGAGTAGAAATACGATAGGAAGCGTAACAGCGAGGGGGGATGGAAAGGCGCGGGCGTAGACGATTCCCGCTATGAATGCCAAGGCCAAACCGAACATAGGTCGCGGAGGTTCGGCGTGAAAACCGTTCGGCTGAGAATCATGCGGTTGCCTGTTCATGGGGGTCTGCTATGATTTCCTCATCTTACGCCAATCCGCTTTGCGATTGTTGCTTTTCGAATTCCTCTCCCAAGATTGGGAGAGGTTAGGTGAGGGTTGATAACAGAACATATAAGAACCTCACCCTAATTCTCAGGAGCCGTCATGCGCCTTCCCGCCTTTTTACGCCGATCCCGTCCATCCCTTGACGAGGAATGGAGTGGATATCCGGAGTCTCGGCTCAAGGACATCATCCTCTTTCTGACGGATCGATGCAATATGCGCTGCGATCATTGCATGTTCTGGAAGCGCATCGACGCGCCTGGAAATGAAATGGCCTTAGAGGAGTTGCAGCGGATCGCCCTGTCGGCGCCGCCGCTGCGCACGGCGGCAATGACCGGAGGGGAGCCGTTCTTGCGCAACGATCTCGCCAAAATCGTAGAGATTTTTTTCCGCGATAACCATACGCATCATATTCAGATCAATACTAATGGCCTGCTGTTGGAACGGATGGAAGAATTGGCGCAGCGGGATTTGGCGGCGCGTTACGAGCGGCATCTGACGTTTCAAATCAGTCTGGATGGCCTGGAAGAGACGCACGAGCGGCTGCGGCGCGCGCCGGGAAGTTTCAAAAAAATTGTACGCAACGCCAAGCGGCTGGCGGAGCTGGCGAAAGAACATCCTTATTTCCACGCCGTCATCCTAACCAATATCAATAAAGAAAATTATCATGAAATCGAAGCCACGGCGGATTATATCCGGGAAAATACCGGCATCGCCCACGCTTTCGATTTGGTGCGGGGAGCGGGATTTTCTGCCTGGAACGTGCCGGAAGCGATTTTGGAAAACGAGGATCCTCGAGATTGCGGCCTTCCTCCCTTGGAGGCATTGGAATCCATCGTCGAAACGGTAAAGCGCATCTACGCCCGCGACGGCGCGGATTTCGGCCCCTTCATGCGGCAGATGGAGATTCAAGCGGCTTTGTATTTGGGTAAGCCGACGCCCTATCGCTGCCTGACGGCGGGGCGCACCATCGGCGCGATCTACAGCGACGGCGCCGTGGCGGCCTGCGAGTTCACCAAACCGTTCGCCCATCTGGCCGATTACGATTTCGACCTGGGACGTTTGTGGAATTCCCTTGAGGCGCAGGAGCGGCGGGGGCAGATTACCGGCTGCGTCTGCTGCCATACTTGTTTCGTATTGACCAGCCTTCAGGAGTGGGAAGATCGGCGGGTAGCCAGACGATCGTAACAGATTACGTTACGTACTTTGTGTTCCCTTGCCCTTTGGGCTGATCTTTACCCACAAGTCGAACAAAATATTTAAGAGAAAAACCAAGATTTTATTGATCGTCTCGTTTTTGAATCACGAAAACACGAAAGGGCGCGAATACCACGAAATTTTTGAATCACGGATTTCGCGGACGATTCGGATTTTATGGAGTTAACATACGTTTTTCCGTCCCAGCCTTGAAAGGCTGGGCTATTATCAAATGCCCCTTTAAAGGGGCAAATGGTAATAGCCCCCCGTTTTAACGGCGGGTTGATTTTTTAATCTAGCCATCTTTTATTCTTTGCAATCTCGATGCAGGCATTCATAATTCCTCAATACTTGTGGGGAAAGATCAGCCGTTTGGGAGAGGAATATGAAAAGCGGCTATCTTAATACGGATTGGCGTGAGGGCGAAAGACGGGAGACCATGAGCGAAATAAGCGTGGAATCTATGCCCATGATTTCCGCCGTGCTGGTCAGCTGGAATCGGCTGGATTATCTACAAAAAGCCGTCCAGTCGCTGCGGGCGCAGAATTATCCCAACTTGGAAATCGTTATCGTCGATAACGGATCCAGCGACGGCTCCGCCGAATGGCTGGGGGAGCAAAAGGATATTGTCTCGATTCAAAACCCCCGCAACCGGGGCGCCAGCGCCGCGCGCAATCAGGGAACGCGGATCGCGCAAGGCGAGTATGTCCTATATATGGATTCCGACGCGGAATTGGTTACGCCGGGAGCGCTGGCGCGGATGGCGCAGGAATTGGAGCGGCAGCCATTGACGGCGGGAGCGGCGGGCTTGATCTACGCGGATGCGGAATTGCAAACATTATGGTGCTGCTCGCCGTGCATGAATTGGGAAGGGTATCACGATCCGGCTGCATCGCTGCAAGTCGTGGAGGAGGCGGAGATTCTTTCGACGTGTTTCAGTCTTTTTCGCCATTCCGCTCTGCGGGAGGCGGGAGGCTTCGACGAATTTTTCTTTTATCTTTACGAAGACGGCGATCTCTGCGAGCGCATCCGCAAACGGGGCTATCGTTTGCGCATCTTTCCCGATATCGCCATCGTTCATCATTACGCCGAGCCGGGGCGGACGCGGCGGGGGCAGATCGCTTTTCATTATTACCACGAGCGGCTGCGGATGTATTATATTTTGAAGAATTGGGGCTTGCGGCGTTTTCTTCAATCTTGGGCGACAAAAGTCTCGCATACTCTTGACTTTAAAAAAAATTTCCCTTATCTTCCTATTATATGCTATATTGATATTTACGCTTGGCGGGCTTCGTTAATGCTTCTTGCTTACCCTATCATAAGAGCCAGGCGGCGTAAACAATGGATTTAGGAAGAGGGCAAGCAGAGTAACCGCTTGACTTTTTTTTGTTAAAGTTATAGATTAAATCGTCGAAAATAGAGAAAAGGGAAAGTACGCCTGTAGGCTTTTTTGTTTTAATAATCGGCTTTATATTATTGAAAAAGGATGTTATTGGTATGAACGAGCGGCGATCGAAAGGAGGCAAGACCGACAACTAACTCATTTGCTCCTCTAAACAATTGGTGATTTTCACCAAAACATCTTCACAACTCCCGAAAGGAGGATTATCCGAATGAGAAAAGTGCCGGTTCTTACTCTAGTAAGCCTGGCGGCGGTGCTCGCCTTTGCGGCGACGCCGGTATTCGCTTTGGTGATCACGAATGGACCCGCGATTGACGATAACAATCGCGTGGTGGGAAAAGACGGCGGCAACATCTTTTATAATGGCGTCGTTGCCGGCGTTCCCGTACAATCCGTCGTAAAGCTGGGGCTGCCTGCTGGCGGCGCCGTCTCTCCGGGCGGCGTTACTGGCGCGGCGTTGCAGGTTACGATTGGCGAAGTCACCCTGGCTGCCGACCGCACCCGCTCTTCCGCCATTAAGGCCTCTGGCGCCAACTCCGCCGCTTTTGGCGGATTGTCCGCTACGCTGAACGCGGATGGCTCTTATGCGGTTAGCGGCGATGCCACTTTCGCCGCTCCGTACATCGTATCGTTCGGCGCGAAGGATGCTTCCGGCAAGGCTGCCGCTCAGTTGCTGGCCGCCCCCGCCGTGAAGGTCTCCTTGGCTGCCGCCGATAACGGCCAAGCGCCTGCTGGAACCCTGGCTGCTGCTCAGGTTGCTCTGAATGGCGAAAACGCCGTCTTCACCGTTGCGGCTGGTCAAGGTACATTGGTATTCGCCAATAACACCGTGGCCGTCGGTGGATATGCGACCGTTTCCTGCGATTACAATGCCTCCGCTGGCAGCGTAACCATCGCCGTGATTGGTTTCGATGGCGGATTGGATGGCAGCGTAGTTAAGTACATGCAAGCCGCTGGCGGCAACGTAGCGGTTGGCAAAACGAAGAACATCGCCGTATCGTTTAACTCCCTTACGGGCAAAGTTCTTCCCGCTATCCAAGTAACTGGCTCTGGCGCTGCGACAGTCACGATCACGAACCTGAAAGTGGTCAAGGCTGCTCCGGTGACTGACTATGCTTTGAATCCGAAAGCCGCTTATGGCGTGACGGTCGATGGCTCCATGACCAACGTCAATGGCCAAAGCGCTGGCCCGGTAACGGCTGCTGAAGGTGGATTCAAACTCGCTGGTTCTCAAGGCGGCGACAAACTGTCCAACGTATTCACCGTTGTGAATGACGTGGGCGGCGGCGCGGTTACGGCCGAATGCGCTGTTAAAGGCGCTGGCACAGGCACGTTTGCGTTGGTTTTGACGGATGGCGCTAATACCGTCAATTCTTACACCGCGGGCAGTCAACTTTCCGCGAGCGACTTCAAAACCATCGTCGCTTCGGGAACGTTTTCCGCTAAAGGCCCGGCCTATCTAGTTGCTCAAGCTGCTGGCTTTGACGCTGTGGCCAAAGGCTTCGCCATCCGCAAGATTGACGATGCGGCTGGTTCCTTTGACGCCAACCTGGTTAACTAAGTTAACTGGATAGTTCAAATCGCAATCGAAAGGGGGAAGGCTGAAAGGCCCTCCCCCTTTTTCTATTTTTTCTTTCTTCTTACCGTAAAATCGTAGGATGGGTCGCGCCGTTTGACCCATCAAAGATTGCCTCGTTAAATATCGATGGGTCAAAAAACATGTCCCATCCAACTTTTCTAAAAGCCGATGTATAATAGAGAATGAGCCTGTGAAGTTAAAGTGTAAATCCTATAAAAATTATGAAAGGAGGATAGGTTCCTATGTCGAATACGATCGATGTCCGAGACTTGACGGAAGAAGACGTAAAACTGGTGCAGGAACTTGTGAACAAACTTAGGGAAAAGACGCAAGTACAAAATACCGCTGCGGGACGGGATGTCGATTCCGAGCCGCTCCGTACTCGGCCATTGAGCGCAAAAGGAAAAATCAACCGTAAGGAAATCTATGATTACCTCTGAAACTGCGCTCCTTGACGCCAACGTTCTCGTATACGCCTACGACGAATCTTCCCCCTACCATGCGGCGGCGCTGCAGCTCGTGGAAAAAGGACGGGGGGGCGAAATTTCTCTCTGTCTTACGCCGCAAGTTCTCAACGAGTTCTTTGCCGTCATCACCGATCCCCGCCGGGTTGCGCATCATTTCACCGCTCAAGAAGCGCTACAGGAAATGGTGAAATTTTATCGCTCTAAACGCATCCTGACCATCTTCCCGAATTCCCTGACGATTGAGATTATGCTGGAACTTCTTAAGCGGCATCCCGTCGTCAAACAGGATATCTTTGATCTTCAGTTGGCGGCCACTATGCTCGCAAACAACATCACCCGCATTTATACCTATAACGCCGAGGATTTTATCAAGTTTAGCGAGATTGAAACGTTAACCCCGTAAAGAACGACATTTTCAGTTGCGTAGGGTGGACGCAACGCGCAGCTCGCCTTCATTCCTATACCCGTTTTCTATTACAAATTTTTGCAATCAGTTTTTAATCTTGTGATATTGTTGCTAATAAGGCAGCTATGGGGATTTGTTGAATCGAAACCCCATACGGGCCGTCTCATCCAACGCTAGAGGAGGGAACATATCATGAAAGGAGTACCGAGAGCATTATTTATGGGATTGGTAGGGCTGATTACGGCGTTCGGCGCCGATTTATCCGCCAATCCACCGCTGAAAGGCCCTTATGGAGAGACCATCTTAGGCTGGGGAACGATTTACGATGGCGATATCGCTCCAGGGGGAGAATCGTTTGTTCTGGGAACGTCATTAGGCGCAATCGAATGGAACGCGAAAAGCGGAGATTTTCGCGCATTCCAGCCCATCGGTGATTTGCCAGCGAGGGCCGTC
Source organism: Candidatus Omnitrophota bacterium (assembly GCA_040755155.1). Classification (NCBI taxonomy): domain Bacteria; kingdom Pseudomonadati; phylum Candidatus Omnitrophota; species Candidatus Omnitrophota bacterium. Next base: position 25,454 of record JBFMBP010000001.1, read on the forward strand.
GCCTATTCCCCGGACGGATCGAAATTGCTGGCTTCGGATTGGAATGCGTCGAGGATTTGGAGCGCCGAAACAAGGGAATTGCTGCTCTCGTTTCCTGCGAAATTGGAACCGGGATCATCGATTTGCGTATCGCAAGACGAACAATATGCAGCGGCATGCAACTACGATAAATCGAATTATTCTTATAACTGCAATTTTTGGAATTTATCATCTGGCGATCAAAGTGGAATTATCGGAAATATCTCTTTGAATTCCAATCTCGCCGCTTTCGTGAGTAATTTCGGTTTCAAAATGGCCTCTGTGGACTCGTTGGATAATCCATTGATTTTCTGGAATATGGATGTACTTCCTTCAGAAAAAAGGAGTAAGCCTTCCATTACTCCCTTCGCTTCGGTGCAAACGCCGGATCGTTCTCTGGCCGCAGCGCGCGTTCTGGAATTTAACACAGTCAACGACGCGGGCGAATCGAAAATAGTAGCTTACGTATGGGAGACCAGCGCTTGGAATCAATTGCTCAAAATAGAAGAATCCGAAAACATCGAAGGCGTCGCATTCGATCCTGAGTCCAGGGCCATCATCGTCTTGACGAAAACTCAAATCGTTTCAATCGATTCCCAAACTGGCGTAGAACTGTCGCGTAGGGAGATTCCCGCCTCATTTCTAAAAATCAATGCTCTATCTCAAGACGGGAAATGGATGCTGATTCAAAAAGACGAATTAACGTTGGAGTATTGGAATTTGGAAAAGATGGAATTGGTTTTTTCCGCTCCCTTGATAACAGATGATATGAAATGCGCCGCTTTCGATCCTTCCGGCAAAATCGTTTGCGCCGCTCAGGATTCCCGGTTGACATTTTACGACGCCGATTCCGGCGACTTTATTGAGGAATGGCCGGGAGGCAATCCAAAAACCATCCAATCGATTGCGTATTCGCCCGATGGAACCAAATTAGCCGCGGCGAAAGATAATGGCATCGTTGAGGTTTGGGATGTCCAAGAAAAAACGATACTCTGGGATAATAAATCGTTGGAAGGATTTGTCGATGGAGTCATATCGTTTAGTCAAGATGGACAGCGTATTCTTATTAGCGGCGGCGAAGATATTAGTGAAATCTCATCGATATGGAACGCCGAAACGGGAGAAAAAATTTCTACGCTTACTGTGTTGGATTTTCCAACGCCGAAAACTCTTTCTCGCATGAACCCAGATGGCGATCCCAACTCAACGGTTTCGCCTATGTGGGGGTATCTTACTATCTCCAGAGCAGTTTTTTCGCCGAATGAAGAGTTGATTGTTACTAACAGGACAAATTATCGCAATCGTAATACTTATTCCATCGGGATATGGGATGCCAAAACGGGGAAATTATTACTAGTTTTGGATAAGTATTCCGGCTTTGTTACTCAAATTCGATTTTCCCATGATGGACGTTCGATCGTCATTGGGGACGATCTAGGAAAGGTAGTTGTATGCAACGTGGAAACGGGAAAAGAAGCGCTGGTATGCCAACATGATTACAGTTTTATTAATGACGCTGTTTTTACACCTGATGACCGCTATATCCTTTCAACCGCAGAGAATCTAATATTATGGGAATCGTCAGGTGAATCCAAACTGATCGTTTGGAATGCGGCAACGGGAGAACGTTTGTTAAAATTGGATCCCTTTAACAGCGCAATCAAATCAATTGATTTCTCGTCCGACGGCAAAAGATTTGTCACCGCTGCCGATGATGGACACGCTCGAATATGGAACATGGTTGATGTCGAAGAAATGATACGCACAGGGATCGAAGATAGTTACATCTATAATTGATTTTGATTTCCATGAGAATTTTGACGCCGCTCTCGCTGAAAATTGGCGGGGGCGGCGATTGTTTTTTGCATCCCAATATTATAAATGGAAAGAGAATGCTATTGTGAATTCCGAGTGATAAAAACATAATAGAATTCAAATCTACGCATGATAATTCGGCGTTAAGTTATAGAACGAAAGGAAAAATCGGCATGAAACGTTCGATGCTATTCTTGGCGATGGCGGCGTTGTTCGCGTCGGGATGGGCGTTTTCGCAGGATCAAGGCGGGGCGGCGGTTGCGCCGCGGGTGGAATTCGCCGACTTGCATCATCCCAAGGATTGGACTGCCGCCCATGACGTGGGAGCGTTTCGTCCGGCGGAGGGGGGATTCGCTTTTACTTGCACCGGTTCCGATCCTTATATCATCTCCCAATCCATCCTGTTTTCCGCCGAGGAATATAAAGCCATCGAGATCGAGATGAGCGTTTCGGATGGGTCGCGGGGGCAATTATTTTGGGCGACGCAGGAACGGCCTGCGTTTACGGAAACGCAAAGCATTCATTTCGAAGTGAAGAAAGACGGACTCTATCACACCTATGTTTTAGTAATGGCTCATCATGCGCAATGGACGGGGAACATCAGCCGCCTGCGGCTCGATGCCATCGATAAGGAAGGCGAGGTCAAACTGCGGGCGTTTCGCATTTTGAATTATTCGGGATCGAAGATCGAACCGTTGGGATTTTATCCCAGCGCGCCGTTCGCCGCTTCCGGCGAGACGTTCCAGCTTGCGGCGCGGTTTCGCAATTCGGGAGACGCTCCCGCCGCCGTCGAATTGGAATTGGATTACGCCCGCGCAGAAGCCATAGTGATTCAACCCCTTTTTGGCGGTTTTTTGGCCATTCCTTCCGGCGAGGAACGGGAAGCGCGATGGTCCGTGAAAGGAACGGCGGAATGCGCCGTTCCGCTATCTTGCCGCTGGAATTTATCCGGCGCGACGAAGGCGGAGGAGCCGCTATATACGATCGTCGAGATTGCCGATGTGGATCGAGCGATGAGAGGAGTGGTTTTGGGCAGCGGGGATGGACGATTGACGTTCGTTCCTACCAGCGCCGGATATGGTCCGATTCGTTATCAAATCAGGAAGAACGGCGAATGGAAGGATGCCGCCTGGTCGCCGCGATTGGGGACGGCGGCGCGGCGGCTAGACGATGGTTCTGTGCAATGGACGCCGGTCTTCTCTTCCGAGGCTCCAAACGCGGATCAAGAGGGGAATCTTGCTTTTTCCCAAACGATTAAGGATCAAGATGGCGGGGCTTGGAATTTTCAGCTGGAAACAAAAAAAGTCTCGCCGGTTCCGGGAGCGATTAAATTCATTTCGACATTAACGAGGACGCTGGGGAGGGAGGGGCGGCTGCTGCATTTTTCCGGGCCTGATCTTTATGCCGGGCAGAAGAGTTTTGGAACGCAGAAGGATATGGCGGTTTTGCCCGGCGTCGAATATATCGACAAAGTCGCGGTCTCATCCAGCGACGCCGTTGCCCATCCGCCGGTGCGCGATCATTACGCGCCGCATCCTTATAAAATCACTATTCCTTATATGGCGCTGACCTATGACGGGATGCTGGTCTCGCTGTTATGGCCGCCGAATGCGCCGTGGAGCGCTAACGAGACGGCGCTTTCTTCCAAATTCGCCGTTCCCAACCGGTATTACGGGCAGAACAATCACCTGTTCGGCCTCTTTGTTCCCAGCGTTGCGAAATACGTTCGGGAAAACGAAGAAAGCGCCTTCGAGCCGTATATTGTAAAACCGGGTGAGAGTATACGGATCGAAAGCGCAGTTTACCTGGCTCAAGACGACGATCCTAACGGGGCGCTCGATCCCTGGCTGGCGATTTACGGCGGCGGGGCGATTCCGGAACCGCAACCGGCGCCGCGTTCTTATATGGATGAAATCGCGCTCAGCCGCCAGGCGTATCTCACGACTTGCTGGAATGAAATCGCCAAAGGATGGGGACATTGCGCGGGCTGGGCGCCGCTCTCTTCCGCCGGGATGTTGGCCTTATTATCGATGGACGATTTTTTGTGCGACGACGCAGCGGCGAAAAAGGTTGTGAGCGAGCGCGTGAAATTGGTATACGACTCCATCCTAGCGCAATCGGGTGAGGCGGGACTGGCATCGAACGCCGGATGCCACGTGATGACCTGCGAACCGTCCTTTTACTGGGGAGTGACGGAAACGCAACTGCCCGCATGGCGGCGCACGATCCAAGGCATGGTCAATTCGCAAAATGCCGACGGCAGCTGGGGATATCATCCCGGCAGCGACGAACAGAAGACGTTAGGCCGGGAGGGAGAAGTCGTTTCCGGCACTATTTCGCCGAATACGATGCTTTCCATGCGCTTGGCGCGGATAACCGCCGATTCCTTGGCGGCGAATACGGGCTTGAAAGCGCTGGAGGCGTTGAATGCGCAAACCGTTCCGCGCGGGGCGCAGGGGTGGGAATGCCCGCTGGCCGCCGCCGATATCCTGGTTTCCGGGCATGGCGCGCGAGCCAATCTGGACGCCTATCGCATCACCGGGCGCGAGGAGTATTTGGAAAAAGCGCGCTATTGGGCGCGCAGCGGCATAGGGTTTCATTATTTGTGGAATTTGCCGGATCGTCCCTTGCAACGCTTCGCCACCATCCCCATTTTCGGTACGACGTTTTACACCCATTCTTGGCGCGGCGTACCCGTTCAGTGGTGCGGGCTGGTCTACGCTTACGCCTTGCAGGAATTGGCGGATTTCGATAACAGCCAACCTTGGCGCAAGATCGCGCGCGGCATTGTCCACAGCGCTATGTTGCAGCAGATGACGGAAGGGAAATATATCGGAACGCTGCCCGACAGCTACGGCGATTATTTTCTCACGGCTAGAGGCGCCTATATCAATCCCGAAAACATCATGACCAATCTGCACGCTCTCGAAGGAAACAGTTTCGATATCCGAACCGTTTTTCTGGAAGAGCCAACGCCGGAAGCGCTGCGCATCAGCGCCAACGCCGATATAGAGAACGCTGGGAGGAAAGGGGGAGGCATCGAATTCGCCGTCCACTCCAAAATTGGCCGAAAAACGGAAATCTTAATCGCCCCAATGCCCAAAGCGCCGCAAGCCGTGCTGCGCAAGAATGGAAGCGCACTTCCCGAAGTTAATCCGCTTTTCGGCAACGAAGAGGGATGGCGCTATATGGGTGAATATCAGACGCTGCTGATCCATATCTCGCACGACGCCGAGCGGATGGAACTATCGGCGCAAGGTCCGGCTGGACTTTAGGAGTCGGAGACAGGGGGACTTTGAGATTGGGAGAGTGGGAGACTGGGAGACTGGGATGCTCAAGGGCAGAAAAGACCATGCCCTTACCAGCCTACTTTTAATATCAACCCTCACCTAGCCTTTCCCAGAGGGAGAGGAAGATTACACCGCGCTTATAAAACAATGCGCGCCTTCCTCTGCTGCCTCGCTGATTTTTTGGATATCGGTGAGGAAGGAGGGACCGTATTTGAGGAGATAATAAAAGATATTCAGCCGCCGTTCCTGCAAATCGCCCTCCGGCAAGAGGGCGCATTGCAGAGATTGAAGCTGTAGCAACAGCGTTTGATTTTTCTCCGCCTCCCGCCGCGACACCAGGTTTTCCGAATTTTCTATTTCCTGTTGGATGCGGCGATGGTTCTTTTCCAACGTTTTCAGGATAGTGGGATCGGTTTGCCGCGCTCGTTCTTCCAATGTTTGAAAATATTCGATAAGCGCTTTTTCCGCTGCTCGCCGCATGGCGTCTCGCTCTCTTCCGCTCTCTTGCTGCGCGATGCGTTTGGCTAGCGCCGCTGGATGCTGCGCCAGATCGTTGGGTTCCAAACCATAACGTTCCAGCAGTTTTTTCTCCCGCCCTTCCAGCAGCGTAAAGCCGAAGCGCCGCTCCAGGCAGGGGCGGGGAACGCCATGCTGAGCGTAAATATCTTTCAGAAGAAAATGATACGCCAGTTCATTCGGTCCCAATATCGCCGCCATCGTGGGCAATAGCGCATCCTGAATCGCAGGCCGCAGTACGGCGGAGGCGGAAAAGGCTTCCGGTTGTTCATCGAGTTTTCGCAACAATTCCGCCCGGCTCCATCGCTTCCCGTTTGTTGTTTCGAATTCGCCGTCTCTAACAAACAGCGGCCAACGCCGTCCTTCTTCAACCAGAAAAAACGAAGTGCGGTCGGCGCGCTTATGAATCGGCGGCGTCAGTCCCTGCACTTGCAGCCTTGCTCCCGCCTCTTCGACGCATTGCGCCGCATGGGCAGGCTCCGCTATCTCGCGTTCCAGAATCCGCCGCGACTCGCGCCGGATATACGGATCGTCAGGCCGGACGATGATCAATCCTTCATTGGGAAACAACATCCAAATCAGCCGGTCGAAGAAATCCGGGTACGAATCCGAGCGATCGTAACAAGATCGAATTTTGTCCAAAATCGTATCGACGAATTCCGTTGGATGCAGCGAGCCGCGCAGGCAATCTAGCAAATCGTTTATCGGCAACTCGTTTTTTGATATCGAAAAATAAGGCCGCCGATTTTCTTTGTCCAACCCCCAATGATATGCGGCTAGGGTTTTTTCTTTCGACAGCCAATAGAGTGAGGCGATTTCCGAAATATCGTCGTCTTCGGTTGCGTTCCAAAAGGCGGGCAGAAAGGTTTTTTGCGTTTCTGCGCTCAGGCGCCTGGAGAGATGGATCGCATGAAGTATCTTATAGAACGTATACAACGGGCCGCCGAGCAATCCAGGCTGCTGTCCCGCGATGATGAGATAACAATCCTCTTCCCGCAGCCTTTCGATGGCGCGCAGCGCGGAAGCGGGAGCGTCTCGCCGCTCGTGCGATTGGCGCAGCGAATCGGCCAGCTGATCCCGGTCGATCGAAGCGCCGATAAACGGCTTGCGTTTTTCTATAACGGAAGAAATGGAGGAGAGCGGCGGCGGCGTTAAATCCAACAACTCCGCTGGCGGATTCGCCAAGGCTTGCGCATAGGGATGAACGCCCGTTAAAGATGCGGCATTCCACGCCGTTAAAATTTCCATAAGATTTCTCTTACGATGAATAAGAATTCTTTCCTCACCATAACGATTAAACCGCGAATGGGCAAACGGGCGAAGAGCGGCCATCCATGGATTTTCAGCAATGAAATCGGCCATCCCTCGCCCAAACCCGAATCGGGCGAGTTGGTTTCCGTCCTCGACGAGGGCGGCTCTTTTCTTGGCTATGCTTCTTACAATCCTCACAGCCTCATCGCTTTGCGGCTGCTCTCGCGGGATGTTAATGCCGTCCCCGGCTCGGTGGAATGGTTCGCGCAAAAATTCCGCGCCGCCGCTGCCTTGCGCCAACGCTTCTATCCCTCCCGCCGATCCTATCGTTTAGCTTATGCCGATTCGGACGGCCTGCCGGGATTGGCAATCGACCGCTATGAAGACGTTCTAGCGCTGCAAATCCAAACAGCAGGCATGGAAAGATGGCTTGATCTCATCGCGGAAGCCCTCAAGCGAGTCATAAATCCCGCCGCTATCGTTCTGCGCAACGACAGCGATATCCGCAAGCTGGAAGGGCTGAGTCTCTATAGCAAGGTTCTTTACGGCAACGCGCCGGAAACGGTGGAGATTGAAGAAAACGGCGTTAAATTAGCGGTGGATATTCTCTCTGGCCAAAAGACCGGTCATTTTTTCGACCAGGCTGATAACCGCGCCGCCTTGGCGCCGTTTGTGAAAGAGGCGGAGGTATTGGATTTATTCTGCCATACCGGCGCCTGGGCGTTGAAAATGCTGTCGGCGGGCGCCCGCCATGCGGCGGTTCTCGATAGCTCCGAATCGGCGCTGGCTTTGGCGCGCCGCAACGCCGAACTCAACGGCTTTGCGCAACGAATGGAGTTTATCCAATCGGACGCCTTCACGTGGCTTTCCTCCGCCCGCCGCGAACGCCGCGTCTTCGACGCCGTCGTCGTCGATCCCCCCGCCTTCGCCAAGAGCGCCAAGCAAATCAAAAACGCCCTACGCGGCTATGAAGACGTCAATCGCCAGGCTATCCGCGCCGTAAAAGACGGCGGCCTTTTGTGCAGCTGCTCATGCTCCTATTACATTACGGAGGATGAGTTTCTCGCGTTACTCCAGCGCGCGGCGGCGCGCGAACGCAAGAGAATAGCCGTGCTCCAGGTTCGCGGCCAGGCGATGGATCATCCCATCCTCTTAGCCATGCCCGAATCGCGGTATCTCAAGTGCGTCATTGGAGTTGTCGAATCCCTCTAACGCCGCTTCCTTTTTCGATATAAAAATAGAATCCCCAGCAATAGATTGGCGGCCAGAAGCATCCCCAACGAAAGCGCAATATTGCGGCGGAAGCGGCGGGTTACGGCGTTGTCGCCGCTGGAATCGTTGGACGTTGCGCTATTGACGATCATCGCCGGAATCCCTAGATAGCGCGACATTTCGCGTTCGCTGGCCATCCGTCCTTCCAGCGCGGCGTCCCAATCCGCCGCCACCAGCAAATCGGCGCCGGGATTTTGATCTTTAATAAAACAGGTGCATGGCCCGGCGAGGAATTCGCAGGCTTCCCGAATCGTATCTTCGTTGATTCCTTCTCCGATCAAAGAGTAAAGCGCTATCCCCCGGCCATAAATTGGAAAAGCCATCGTTTCGGCGGCATACTCCATCAAATCCGCTTCCGTATGCAGCAACATTTGCGTTAGAAACGTTTCCGCTTCGTCCGAACGCCGCAAGCGGACGATGGCGAAGCGAATCCGCCGGTCTCCGTCATCCAACTCCAGCGATTGGCTCTTGCCGTCTGGCTCAAGCGTTGGCCATTGGAGCGTTTTTTCCATTTTCAATAAAACCTCTTGCAGCGTTCGCGCCGCCTTCTCGTCCCGGTTGGCGTCGCCGCTTTCCAATATGATCCAAACGGCGGCGTCACCATTCAGCAGACGGCGCGCAATCGTCCGGCGTATGGGGGAATCGGTTAATGCTTTCGCGTTTTCTTCCGTTAGCGGTACTTGCCAAAATGGCTCTCGATGTCCCATTTCCTGCGGATAATAGACCTCCAGCCGAGGAGGCGCAGTGTTGGAGTCATCTTGTTTTGCGGAAGGATTCGCCGAATCTTTCGAATCGACGAGATGAAAACGGTAATGGCTGCCATGCGCGCTCCCTTCGGCATGGGTTTCCAACCAGGCTGCGATATCTTGCTCCTGCGGCGTCAAGGGCTTTTGGCGAATGGCGTAAACGTCGAAGATTCCCGCAGGCCATAATTCCAAGGCGTAACGGAATACGGGAATATCGCACGCATCGGTTGATGCGTTCAGCGCCAACCATATGCCCATCATGCAGGAAAAAATCAAACCGAGTCTACTGACGCGAGGGAATAATCTATTCATGAACAAATAACTTTTGCGATCGGAATGATGAAAGGCTTCGCCGTGCGCTTATTTGACGATGTGCGCCGTCTTACTATACTCTTATTACTGATGCGCATCATACCCCATTTCGATAGGGGTTCAACTGGATAATGGCCGTTGCATAACGGATGCAAGCCGTAGCGAGCGAGAATCGGGCATGAAGCCGTTTTTAATTTTCCTCTTTGCGATCGTTCTTCTCATCCTCACCGGTTGGGTGTTGTTGAATTTCGTTTTCCTCTCGGAAGAAGAACGCATCGAACGAGTAATCGAAAAGGGACGCCGCAGCGTGGAAAACGGCTCCATCTTCTCTCTGCGCAACCTTTTTACGGAAGACTATTCCGATTCCAGCGGCCAATCTTTGGATGAAATCATGGGATCGGCGCAATGTATGTTCAGCGATACCGCCAACCGGAAGATCCATATCGCCGGTTCGTCGATTCGCGCTTCCGGTGATAAGGCCGAAGCCGAAGTTCGATACGTCTTTCATTGCCAATCGAAGAATTCATTTATCGATCATTATTTATCCGCCAACAATTCCGATGTTCGAACCGTCCGCATCGTCTTCGTAAAGAATAGCCGAAGATGGAAGATTTGCCATACGGATCATATGTAGATTTTCATTTTCCACCTGATTCTTCTCTCAAGGATGCGCCCAAACGCTTTCTGGAACTTCCCCCAATTCCCTCTGGACATTAAGATCGAACTTTATGATTTGAAAGTAACTATTATCTGACGAATAGGACGAATAATTTTTCCGGATGGCTCATTCTCCCGTACCACCCTCAAATCCTGGCGCCGCATCCAATCCCCCAATGGCGATACAACAAGTTCTATTCATCGGATTGTGGTGGATTTGTTTTTTCGTTTATCCTTTGTGGTATCTCCCCGGCCTGGGCTGGGAACGATTGGCCGTCGCCGCTGGCCTTTTCGCTATTTTCTTGTTTTGTTCCGCGCTTTACCGTTGGATTTGTTTGGCATCCGCCAGCGCCCCGTGCGTTGAAGACGTTGCTATTCCGGATGCAGGTTTTTTCGGCGTCTTATTCGTTATCGCGTTCCTGCTGCATCTGCCGTTTTTGAATCAACCGCTGATTACGGGATTGGATATCATCGATCACGCCGCTGTTCCCGCCGTCGCCGCGAACCGCTTTGTCCGGAGTCTCTCGCAAGCAGCAGGTTTCAACCTTCAACTGCTGCTTATAGCCAGCGGCGTATTGACGATCCTTCATTTCGTATTTCGTCCTGCGCATCGCCGCATGGCGAAAAATGCTATTCGGAAAACGGCGGAGATTCTTATCGCTCATTTCGGGAAATCGATGCTGGTTCTTTTTCTCGTTACGAGCCTTTATGGCTTTTTCTTATACTATTTCGCCATTCCCGACCGCTTCGGCAATATCGGAATCCTGTTCCGCTATCCTCCCTTATCCAAGATCGTCTTGATGTTTTTCTATGGATGGCTCGGTTTATACGAATGGATCGGCAGAACGGTTCAGATTCTCTTCACTTTGGCGGGGGCGGTTTATTTCCATCGTTTGACGTCACTCTATGGCGGCAAGGACGCCGCCCGCCTGGCCGCCATTTTATACGTCTTCCTACCCCCGGTTTTTCATTATGGAAACACGCACATGATTGAAGGCGGAACGCTATTCTTCGTCATCGCCGCCTTTTTTCATCTTATCCGCTGCGCTGATCGCCGAAGTCCGATCGATCTGGCGATGGGAACGCTGTTCATGACGGGAGGCTGTCTCTATAAACACACGGCGGTCAGCGTCATTCCCGCCTTCGCTCTGATGACCGCCATCGATTTTTTCTTCCCTCCGAAAGGACAAACCCGCGCCCCGCTGCTTCCGGCGATCGCTTCTTGCGCCATCGCCAGCCTGACGATGATTGTTTATATGAAACTTTCTTCTTTCAATTCGGAAATACCCTCCGATATGGTTTTTCCTACGCTGCAACGGCTGTTCGCCAATCTGGCCGCCATCCCTTTAGGCGTAACCTGGCCCATCGCGCTGGCGTTTCCATTAGGAATTATCTGTTTGTTGCTGCGCCGGAAATGGCGAGTTTTTGAAGTATTTTTCTGTTGGATCGGGGCGCATCTTCTTTTATCCGTTATGGCGTCCACCTATCGCAATGTCCGGCAAGCTTTGCCCTATTATATTGGCTTTATCACTCCCGCCGCCCTCTTTATGGAATCCATTATTTCCGGCCGTCCTAAAATCCGCATCGCTTTTCTTTATTTTCTGCTTCCCCTTTACTTGTTCTGGGTTTGCCTATTGGCGGATCGCGATCAGACCGATCTGGTAAAAAAGCGCGCTATGGGCGACCGCTCCTACATTACGTTCGCCAATTGGAACCGATCCTATTTACCTTATCCGGATGCCATACGGGATTTGAATGAGATAACCAAGTCCAACGAGACGATCTACGCCCCTATGGCCAACGATCCAGTCCATTTTTATATCGCCAAATACGATCTTCAAAATCCCTATATTCGCGCCATCTGGGAGCCATCCCTGGATAAGCAGACGCTTTCTTCACTTTATGCTCATTGCCGGCGAATTGGAGCCCAATGGCTGATGGTTCCCCGGGGACGCTGGCTTTCCGGCTACGTCAATCCCGCCTGGGTGGAGGAATTGTTCGCAAATCCGCCGTCGGAATTCCAACTTGAAAAAATCTATACTTGCGGGAAAGAAGAGTTAGGTCTTTGGCGGGTGAGGCAATAATTCGAGTAATGGATTGGCGCCTATAATTTCCCTCGCCCTCTGGGAGAGGGTTAGGGTGAGGGGTTTTAAGTCTAACCAAATCAACCCTCACCTAACCTCTCCCCATCTTGGGAGAGGAATTTGAAAATCGACATTCTTAATGCAGATTGGTATAATTCGAGTATTGGAATGGCGTTATAGTCAAGCAATGGCCATTTAGGCCTTCGCGCTTATTTAGAGTGGATATGCATCTTGGAGCTCGTCAGTTTTCTTATAGGAGAAGGCTTATCGTCGTTGGAGACAGCGCCGGGCATCGCTGTTGAGATCGCGCGCCGTACATTTAGTTTTTCCGCGTCGCTGCACGATTTGCACAAATTGCTTCCCCCCGCCGGGATTTCCGTTCCGCATTGCGAGCAGATGGTTTTGCCCCGGTCGATCCGTATACGTCCGCTTCTTTCCAATTCGACGATCATGTAATAGATGATTTTGCGAGCGTCTTGGCTGGCGTCGAGGATCTTATAGTAATTCCGGATGGCGTCGCAGGTTTCTTCGTTAAATCCTTCTTCCCCCTGCGATAGGAATTGAAAAACCTGATTGCGGACCATGACGTACACTTCGTCCAGAATAATCTGGAAAGGTAAATAATTTTTGTCTTTCCGGATTTCCTTCACCATGTTGTAGGCGACGAGGTGCGCAAACCAAATTCCTTCTTTCATCAGCGCTTTATGGCGGCGCGATGTTACTCGCGAAAAAGCGAAGGGAAATTCGTCCAGCAATTTGGAGATGGCGACTTCGCGGGAACTTTGGGTCTCTTCCTCTTTTTTCTTTGGCGGCGCCATCTTGATCGTGCCTTCGTTGATCAGCATATCGCGGCATAAGGAATAGACCATGGAATCCATCGCCGAATAGCAAGATTCGCATAATCCCCCCTTCTTGATCTGGCCGCAGAATTCGCATCCCTCTTCATCGGTCGCAATATCGAGAATCGACCAAATATCGTAAGAATTTTTCATGTCCATGAGGTCTTCCCAACATCTTCATTAAGAATTGAATTCATAAGACGGTGAAACGCTTTTCGCCGATACGCGATGCAAGATCGTTTTATAGAATAAACCGCTCCGCCGTCAACAAGATCGCCAGCAATCCCCTTCTTTTGATTTTACTCCCTTCATTTCATAAGAAAAGACTCAATTCGAATTAGAATAACAATTCTATTCTTTTCCATTATGCGAAGGTTCATGATTAAAGAAAATGCGATTGGCGGATTTTTTAAGTGGAAAAAGATTTGAGTATATGGGCGGCGTTATACCAGTATCTTCTTTCGGATTTTTATTGGGTAGAAAAATCGAACTTAAAAAATTCCGAAAAATATCTTGATATTTTTATGCAATTATTATAAAAAGAAGGTGGATAAACGAGTTATTGGATTAATAGGTCTTATATAAGACTATTCTTTATAGAAAAGGAGGCTATAATCCACGACGCGAAAAAGGGAACATAGCGCAAAGTGGGAATGGTTTTGCATTGAAAATCATGAACTAAGAGTTAGGAGGAAAGAAAATTATGAAAAAGACGCTAATGATTTTTCTGTGTTTGTCATTAACGGCGCCCGCTTTGGCGGACCGGGGCGGGTGGAAAGATCCGGCGGGCGGCTGGACGTTTGTGGAGGAATGGCACAAAATCCCCGAGTATACGAACGATCCAGTATGGGATCATAACAACGGCAGCGATTCTTATTCCGGCAACTCCAATTCGCCGACCTTTGCGGATTTAGCCGTTGAAATCGCTCCCGGCGTTCCAGTCGGCGATGTTGTGAGTATTAATACGGTTGCCGGCGTTGGCGAAACGGAGGACGGCAAAACGAAAGCCGCCGACGCCATCGCCATGCGGCTCATCGATCTTGGCGATCCCCGCAAGCTTAACCTCGCCGATCCCAGCGACCGCAAAATCTTCTTCCTCGGCGCACTCCACAAGCCGGGCGAATTGACGGAAGATCCTTTTATCAAAGGGATCACTTATTGCGCCCGGTTTCGAATTTTCCCCATCGCGCCTGATCCGGATATCGGCGTAGGGTTGGATCTCGTCAATCTGGCCTTGGATCCCGACGGCGACGGCGTTCCTAATGGCGACGGCTTGCTGCACTTCATCCCCGAAGCTTCCGACCGCGCCCATGTGGGCGTCGGTTACGTCGATCCGGCGGACGATCTGGCAAGGACGCTGGTAGGAGTAGGATATTACACGGATGGGACTCTCTCGATATTAATCAATGACAAGGGAGACCCGGATGGCGACGAAAATATTCCCATTCTTACCGGCATCGACACGGCCGCGTTCCATACTGTTTGGGTGAGCGCGAAATTGGACGCGAACGATCCGACGATAGTCAATGTCCGCGCCTTTGGCGATGGAAGCACTACGCCGGTCCTGGCCAATATCCAACGAGGCTCCGGCGTCGATCGGCCCGATCCGGAAGATTTGCAAGATAACGCCGCCTGGGCGGGCAAAAAGGAAATCGCCTTCAATATCGGCAGCGCCGGAACCAACGCCGCCGGCGGCTTTCAGTACGATTACTTCGTCGCTACCATGGCGGGCGC
>JBFMBP010000002.1:0-4467 GCA_040755155.1 Candidatus Omnitrophota bacterium
GAATTCCTCCAGGGGGTTCCCAACTATCTTCGGATAGACAACCTGAAGACGGGGGTGGTTTCAGGGGCGGGAGCCTGGGCGACCTTGAACAAAGGTTATGCGTCCTACGCCCAGCAAGTGGGATTTGCGATCAATCCTTGCCGCGTACGAAAGGCGTCGGATAAGGACCTTGTGGAGAAGACGTTCTGCAGTCTAAAGGGCATTACACGGCTTCGTCCGGTTCGGCATTGGCTGTACAACCGCGTCACCGCGCATGTCTTCCTCTGTTATCTTGCGTATCTGTTGCTGGCGCTCTTACAATACCGTCTCACGCCCCTGGACATCACGGCGGAAGAGTCGCTATTGGAATTGGACACCATGTACAAGGTATACCTGCGTGATGCGCGAAAAAACTTCCAGGTGTCACGCGTCGTTACGCTCACGAAGAGGCAAGAATCCATTCTCAAGGCGCTTGATCGCAAACTGGTCAAAACCTAGTGTACAAAAATCGACCGGAATTCAGGATAATAGTATGCTATATTGTCATTGCCTCCCTGATAAATTACAGTCTTTCCATCAGGAGAAAATACGGGTTTATAAATCGTATCGTAATCCGAGGGGATATCGATGACTTGCGCGTCATGTTCAAAATCTCGAATCCATTTTGTCTTTGTTACGAAAGACTTTCCTTCTTTATCAATCGCGCATTGCCAGAATAAAAGGGCGACTTTTAGATTGGTTTTTACACTCTCGCCGATCGTTCCCGCCTCTTTGTCAATATAGGTAATATTCAAGAACTCCGTGTTTTCGTCTTCTGACAAAACAATGGGTTGCGCCAAGGCGGCGCTGGTGAAAATCAAGAAAAACGGTAAGAGAATCATTGCGTGATATTTCGTTGCTCTATCCTTTGACGGAGGCTGGAATAAAAAAAAGACGGATTGCGATTTGCTTTTCGCCCCCCTTGTTACTGAATATACATAAAAAGAGCCAAGCCGTCCAGCATTATCGCCGGCGGACGGTTTGGCCTGTTTCGATTAAGCTATAGACAGCTTTTTCACCCGTGGATTTTCTTCAACAGCCACGCCATGTTTTGGCCGAGAGTTTTCATTGTGCGAATGCCTTCCTCGTCCTTTTCCACTTCTCCCTTTTGCAGTCCGAAGCCCATGTTCCAATAAATGGAGCCGGGGACGATCATGCCTCCGATGAGGAAAAAATGGTTGATCGTGTCGAAAGCGTGGATTTCGCCGCCGCGCCGCACGGCGACCACGGCCGCGCCCACTTTGCGCTGGAATAGATTGTCGTTCGCTTTGGCCACCAGACCCGCCCGGTCGATCAGGGCTTTGAGTTCCGCCGATACGTCGGAAAAATAGGTGGGCGAGGCCAGGATCACGCCGTCGGCGGCGATAATTTTTTCGATGCACTCGTTCACGATATCGCTATCGTTGGAGCAGCGTTGGTTCTTCTTGTCGAAGCATTTGTAGCACGCCAAACAGCCGCGAATTGTTTGTCCGGCGAACTGAACCATCTCCGTTTCGATTCCCTGATTTTCCAATTCGCGCAATACATAATTGATGAGGATGGCGGTATTGCCGTCTTTTCGTGCGCTGCCGTTGAAGGCGATGACTTTCATAGGAAGACTCCGTTTATAAAATGATGAATGATGAGCCTCTTGCAAAACTCTATTATTCCTCCCCCAAGCTTGGGGGAGGTTAGGTGGGGATTGAGGTAAGTCCATTAAAATCAACCCCCCTCTAACTCCCCCCAAGCTTGGGGGGAGAATTGAATGATGGATTTCATAAATTTTGCAAGAGCCTCGAATGATGAATGATGAGAAAAAACGGCGCGTTTAGCATCTACAGGGGACGCGCATACATTTATTCCGTTTTCTCTGGATTGTCCTTTTTCTCTTCTTTATCTTTTTTCGGCTGGATTATACTTTCCACTATCTTTTGGGCGAAGGCGGCGGCGTCCTGGGGCGGATTGACGGCGATTATGGCGTAACGTTCGCAGGGAAAGGCGATGAGCGCGCCTTCATATTCGTTCTCGCCGCGAAAGGCTTCGGCGCCGATAGCGGGTTGAGGCGCGATTTTTCCCGTTTTTTCGAAATGGCTTTTCAACTTGGCGATGCGCTCTTGCGCCTGTTGCGGCGTTTCGGCGATGGAGAGAACCAATTGGCATTCCTTCTCGCCGTTTTCGTATAGCGCTTGAAAGGCGGGGGCGAGCGCATCGTGGCCCAGCGGCGCTTTGTTCATATACTGCTGGGAATGGGGGATCAATCCGTCAGCGGGGAAAAGTTTCAATTCTTTAGGCAATTTCTTACCTTTCTTAATTTGTTGGGAAATCTGTTCCGCTGCGGCTAAGAGAAGCGGACCGGTCTTCTCTTTAGGGCTGGAGGCTTGCAATTTGACATAGTAGGAACCCTGATAGAAGTTCAAAGCGGAATCGTCGCCATAACTCTCCGCGCCGATTTCCAGAAAGTTGTTTTTCGGCGAGCGCTCGGCGGAGTAGATGCCGAAGGCGTTGAGCCGCTTGTCCATATCGTAGATTTCCACCGTTAGGATGGCATCCCCTTTTTTGTATTCTTGGACAATCAAGGCGGCAAAGTCGTAGGCGTGATAAGCAGGCGCCGCGCCGTCGATATACATATACAGATCGGAGCCGTAATATTGCCTTTCGCCCTGCGGCTGCAAGCCAAGCCCTTGCGCATCGGGCAGCAGATTCGCCAGTTTTTCTTTCTCTTTATCGGAAACGGGAACATCCTGAGTTCCATCAGCAGTCTGTTCCTCGCAGAGAGCATAGAGAGCATATTGATTAAGGCATACGATTAGCAGTAAAGAAAATAAGAATGTCTTCCTCATCGATCTTGTCTCCCAAGCAATTTAATTCATGGTACGCAGCCAATATTTTAAAGTCGAATGCCGCGAAATTTCTTTCCTCAGACTTGAAAGGCTGGGCTATTGTTAAATGTCCCTTTAAAGGGACAAACGATGATAGCCCGCCGTTTCAACGGCGGGTTTAGGAAGGGATTCCTTCTTCGCGTTTTTCTTTTTTCTTCCGCGTCTACGCGATTCGAACGTAATGGTGGAACGTTCTTTTAACTCTTTCTCGTGTATAACCTAGTAATTTATGAAAAATAAATTCGGGCTTCGTTAGGGTTTCAGCGAAGCCCGAAGGTTTTCATTTCTTACGCGAACATGACGTGAGCAGCTTGCAGCCGTTCGACGATCTTAAGGCCGTTGGGGCAGGTCTCTTCGCAGATCGAGCAATCGCCGCAGCGAGAACTGAGGCGTTGCGCGGCGGGAATCTCATGATAGTACGCTAGAGCCGTATTCCTGTCTCCAAATTGGTCGTGGTAGTAGTCTTTGCAGCGAATGATGGTTGAGATGCGGATATTGTCCGGGCATGCCTGATAGCACTCGTCGCACATCATGCAGTTTTCCGACCGGTTAGCTTGGGCGTAGCGGTAGAGCGCGCGGTCTTCGCTCAGAGTGAGTTGTTCCCGCGCCGCTTTGGCGAAGGCGTCGAACATGTCGAAGGTTCCAATGCCTTTGTTGATCGTAATCACGGAGGGATTGCTGAGCGCTTTTTTCAGATAAGCGCATTGCAGATCGAGAGAGATTTTCTGCAGTTCTTCATCCTGCTTTTCTTTGAATTCGTCCTTCCTGCGCAGGTCTTTGACGCCGAATCCGCCCATGGTTTTCATGGCCATGATGCGCATCCCGTTTTCCTGCATTTTTTTTAAGGATTCGTCTAATCCTTCCAGGTTGGGCTGGTTGAAAGTCGGCATGATAAGTTTAAATACGTTGTTTTTGATGCCCGCCGCCACAGTCCCCGGAACGTCTCCATGGATGGTTAAACCGGCGTAGCGAACGATGCCTTTGGCTTTCAAGGCTTCGAAGCGTTCCTGGATTTGGGGATCGAGGGGTTCGTTCGCCTCATGGCGGTTGAACATGAAGAAGTCGACGTAATCCGTATTGAGTTTTTCGAATATGCCTTCTTCTTTAAAGCGCTTAATGTCTTCATCGGCGGATTTGAATTCCTGGGGCAGAAAGTTGTCTTTCAAGGCGATATACACTTTATCCCGCTTCGTCTTTAAAACCTTGCCGAGGTCCACCAGGGACGAACCGCCCATGTAACTCGTCGAGATATGCACCAGGTTCACGCCGCGGTCGATGGCGTAATCGTTCACCGCTGGAACGTTCACTAAGCCGCCCAAGCTGATGACGGAAAGGGAAATATCCGTTCCCGGCAGGGGACGATAACGCATTTCCGAATTGTAGTTAAGAATTTTTTTAGAGTCGATTTGCTTCTCGTTGGATTCCGCGGCCCAAACGCTGGGAGAGATTCCAGCGGCGGCCGCTCCGAGCATTCCGCCTTTAAGGAAAGATCGGCGGCTTACATCAGGTTTTCGATTCCACATAACCATCCTCCAGTAAAAAATTGGGATTTTTTAAGTTTGTCCTCGTATAGGATACAGAAGTTCCTTTT
>JBFMBP010000002.1:4567-82561 GCA_040755155.1 Candidatus Omnitrophota bacterium
CCGAGCATTCCGCCTTTAAGGAAAGATCGGCGGCTTACATCAGGTTTTCGATTCCACATAACCATCCTCCAGTAAAAAATTGGGATTTTTTAAGTTTGTCCTCGTATAGGATACAGAAGTTCCTTTTTTAACGTAATTTGAATCATCCTGCGGGGAGAAAATCAAAGGCAAGCTTCGCCATGCCTTTGCCACCCGTCTCTCCGTCTCAAAGTCTCCCAGTCCCAAAGTCTCAAAGTCTCAAAGTAGACATTTCTTTCAATTGATCTGCGACCGCCTGATGGATGTTGTCCACTCCTACGCGGATTTGCTTCATGGAATCGCGGTTGCGAAGAGTGACGGCGTGGTCAATGATGGAATCGAAATCGACCGTGATGCATAAGGGCGTGCCGATTTCATCCTGACGGCGGTAGCGCTTGCCGATGTTGCCGGTTTCGTCGTAAGCCGTGCGATAGGGGCCGCGCAGATCGGCTTCGATTTTGCGCGCCATTTCGATTTGATCGGGCTTTTTGAACAGAGGAAAAACGGCGATGGCGACCGGCGACACTTTGGGCGAAAAGCGCAGAACCAGCCGTTCTTCCAGCTCGCCCTTATCGTTGGGCGCTTGATCGACGTCATAGGCGTCGCTGAGAAGCGTTAGGACGGTGCGATCCACGCCCGCCGAGGATTCGATAACCCAGGGGATGTATTTTTCGCCGGTGAGGTCGTCGCGGTAGGAGAGGTCTTTCTTGGAAAACTCGCTATGGCGCTTGAGATCGAAGTCGGTGCGGTTGGCGATGCCTTCCAGCTCGTTCCAGCCCATCGGAAACTTATATTCCACGTCGTAGCAATCGTCGGCGTAATGGGCCAGTTCGTCGGGATCGTGTTGGCGCATACGGATGTTTTGCTCGCGTACGCCGATTGAGAGATACCAGTTGCGGCGCTGTTCCAGCCAGTATTCGAACCACTTTTTGCCTTCGCTGGGATGAACGAAAAATTCCAACTCCATCTGTTCGAATTCGCGCTGGCGGAAGATGAAGGATTTCGTGGTGATTTCGTTGCGGAAGGATTTTCCGATCTGGGCGATGCCGAAAGGTACGCGCTGGCGAGTAACCGTTTGCACGTTTTTGAAATTGGGGAATATGGTTTGGCAGGTTTCCGGGCGCAAGTAGGTGATGTTGCCGGAATCGTCCACGGGTCCCCAGTGGAGTTTAAACATTAAGTTGAAGTCGCGCGGCTCTGTCAATTCGCCGCCGCATTCCTTAGGCGACTTGCTGGGCTTGAGGGGGCAGCGCTCCTCGTCCAGCTTATCGGCGCGGAAGCGGCAGCCGCAGGTTTTGCAGTCCACCAGCGGATCGTGGAAGCCTTCCACGTGGCCGGACGCTTCCCATACGCGCGGATGCGTTGTAACCGCTCCGTCCATGCCCACAACGTTTTCGCGGTTGGTGACCACGTCCTGCCACCAGAGCTGCTTGACGTTGTTCTTCAATTCCACGCCCAACGGGCCGTAATCCCAAGAGGCGGCGAATCCGCCGTAAATTTCGCTGGAGGGGAAAACGAATCCCCGGCGCTTGCACAGCGAAACGATGTCGTTGAGCGTCAATTGGGCGGATGCGGCGTCAGTCATGGAACAGTCCTTCTTTCCTTTTTCTGCTTGAGGATTGCCGTCTCAGGCCGATAAAAATAGAGTACCGGCGCCGGAGGCGGCGGCCGATATCGCACGGGACGAATAGAATGCAAAATTCATTTTGCGGTATAATATAATAGCCCTTGACGCCTACAAAGAGGAAGAAGGATGGAAAATAAGCGGCTTCAAGAAGAATTGGAACTGCTTTTCGGGGAAGAGACGGTGAAAATGGCGGTGCTGCAAGAAATGCTCGCTCGCCGGTATATCGCCAATAATCCCATAAAAATCCGAAAAGCGTTGGAACGCTTCCAACGGCTGAAGAAAATCGAGCAGCAAAAAGAATTCACCGCGGCGTTCGATAAAGAGATGGCCAGAGCCTTTATCTGCGCCATGCTGTGCGGCTCCGCTTCCCAAGCCGTTTTAGACCTCGCCGCCCGCGCGATCGAGGACAAACTCGCCGGACGGGCGGTTTTAGGGGGGAAGATCATTCAAAAGAAATGATGAGTGATGAATGATGAATGATGAGCCTCCCTAACCGAGGAAAGGCTCTCGGCGAATGCAGGAAGAAAAACCCTGTCGCCCCGCCGTTGAAACGGGCTATTGTCGTTTGCCCCTTTGAAGGGGCATTTGAAAATAGCCCTGCCTTTCAAGGCTGGGATGACTTGCCTTTGCCACCACGCCTTCAGGGATAAAAATTCATCATTCATCATTCATCATTCATCATTCATCATTCATCATTCATCATTTAGGAAAGAAAACATGTTCTGGCGAAAAACGACTTCTCCCCCAATTAAGAATCCGCAGAAGAAGAACGGCTTATCTCTCGTAAAGCCTTCGCCGCGTCCCCGGTTGCAACGCTCCAACCGCATCGACTTGAAAGTTCCTTGCTATCTGTTGGTGGAGGAGGAGGATTATCTGCTGCAAACCACAACCATCAACGTCAGCAAAACGGGGATGCTGGTGCGCACTCTCGATCCTCTGAAAACCGGCCAGGAAGTGATCTGCCTGCTGTCCAACCATACGAATTTGAATAAAGTGCTTGTTCGCTGCAACAAATATCAAATGAAGGGAAAGATCGTGCGCGTCGTCAAAGAGGAAGCGCTCTACCAAATGGCGATTCAAATCACTCTAGGCCGAGTGGATCCCGATTCGTTTCTGGAAGGAGCGCACTTCGACAAACACTGGTGGACGCGCAGCTGGCAGTAAGATGGAATGATGAATGATGAATGATGAATGATGACGGGGTGGCAAAGGCAAGACGAAGTCTGCCTTTGATCGATTCCTCAAGGGCAGACTGAAACCTAGCCCTGCCGCCCCGCCGTTGAAACGGCGGGCTTTTTTCGTTTGCCCCTTTAAAGGGGCATTTAAAAATAGCCCAGCCTTTAAAGGCTGGGATGACGACGGGATGACGGGGCGGCAAGGCAAGACAAAGTCTGCCTTTGTTCGATCCCTCAAGGGCAGACTGAAACCATGCCCTGCCGCCCCGCCAACACGCGCTATCGTCCTATCCTGCTCATCCTTTAATCACGAGCATCCTGATTCGGACTTTTTTTCTTTTTGCCTTCCATGAATTATCATTAATTTAAGAGTCACTTTTCTATATAATTCCCTCTTGTTACTTGAAAAGATTAAAGATATATTGTATATCTTTCAAGAATTGGCCAGGGAATACTGGGCGAAGCCGGATTTTACGCTCTTTTTCTCTATTGAAATTTTTGGCGAAGCGGAGAAATGATATAATGACCAGAGCGCAGATGGAAGAAAAGAATAAAAACCGCTTTTACCGGGATGGAGTTCCCTATTTCGGCGACTTCGAGGTCGTCGTTTCGCAACTGTTCGGCAAAGGAAAGCCGCTTAGCCCTTATTTGCAAGCCACTCTGGATTTAATGAGAAGCATTCACGATCATTTGGCCGATTGCAACGCCATTCTAGGAAAAACGGAGGCGCTGGTCGAAGAAGCCCGCGAACAAAAAAAGTCTCCCGAAGAGATCGAGAAATTGGTCTCGCTATGCCGGGATTTGCAAAACGTACAAACCCATCTTTCCAACGCCGTAGTGCGATGCACAAACCAAATCGTCGACGAAATATTCCCCCGATGAAGGCGATGGCGGCGTCTGGATGCGCCGATTCCAATTTCATCAAATCGTCAATATCCCCTTGAATCCGGTTGGAGGACATGCTAGCTTTAAACTAGCCTGGCATGAAAAGAGAATGCTGGGCGATCTTTTTGTTATTGATTCCTTCGATTTTGAAGGAGGGTATAGGGCGTCAATGATTGCTGAATTGCCGATGCCGGCTCATTACTTCGCTGTTCTTGTCTTTTTTTTCGCCGCTATTGTTTTTATTGCGGTTTCACTTATTCTCCCCCGGCTGTTCCGGCCCATCAATCCATATCCGGAAAAACTGAGCGGATACGAATGCGGGGAAAGACCGATCGGAACCCCTTGGATTCGTTTCAACATCCGCTTCTATATCATCGCCATCCTTTTCATCATCTTCGACGTGGAAGTACTATTCGTCGTTCCTTGGGCGGTAGTCTTCAAGAAATTGCTCCACGATCCAGATGTGGGGATGATGGTTTTTTATGAGATGTTCGCTTTTTTGCTGGTTTTGGGAATAGGATTGATCTATTGTTGGGCGAAAGGCCACTTGGAATGGGTGTTTCGCGGAAGACGATCGAAGACGGGACTGCGTTCCGTCTCTCCGCAATCTTAAATCTGTGGTAGAGGGCGACTCCAATGGAAAACCATGTAGATGCTATTAATAAATCGATTTCGTTGTTTCCTTTGTTGGATGTGTTTTTGTGTATTGGAATCATATGCGCGATAGGGGCATTTCTCTGGTTTAAAGGCGGATTTACCATCTCTCCAAAACGGTAGCCGCCAAAATCTAAACGTCTTTCCATTGTTTTCATGGCTAAAACTTATATATTCCTCAATGGGGTATATAAGCATGAGGATTATGGGGGATATCCCTGCGCAGCTGCGGAAGGAGTCCTATTGTGGGATATCTTCAGGGGAAGTTCGAAGAGAACTTCATCGTAACCAGCGTCGATTCGCTATTCAATTGGGCGCGGTTGTCGTCAGTCTGGCCGATGACTTTCGGCTTGGCGTGCTGCGCCATCGAGATGATGCACACGGGCGCCTGCCGGTTCGATCTCGACCGATTCGGCATGGGCGTTTTCCGCGCTTCTCCCCGCCAGTCGGATTTGATGATCGTAGCCGGGACCGTTACGTACAAGATGGCCAGGCGCATCGAGCTGCTTTACCATCAAATGCCCGATCCGAAATGGGTGCTGGCGATGGGCAGTTGCGCCATCGGCGGTGGGCCGTACCATGAATTCGGCTACCACGTGGTGAAGGGCGTCGATCTCTATATTCCCGTCGATGTTTATGTGCCTGGCTGCCCTCCCCGTCCCGAAACTTTGCTGGCGGGGTTGATCGAGTTGCAGCAGAAAATCCGCCAGGACCGGACGTTGCGGAAAAAAGAAGCGATTATTTCTCCCGCTCAGCCCGCTTCGGAAGCGGCGGCGGTTTGAGGAGATTATGGAACATCTGGCCATCTTTGCATTGCTGCGTGAGACTTTCGGCGAAGAGAAAATTCTCGAACACGTCATTACCGGCGACGAAAAAAAAGGCTTGCGCGATCCCTTCATTCTCGCGCGAACGGACGCGCTGCCCGAAATCTGCCTTTTTTTGCGGGACGATCCGCGGACGGCTTGCGAAACCCTTCATTGCATAAGCGCCGTGGAATGGCCGGAATATTTCGAAAGCGTCTATCATCTCCGCTCGATGCAATATCGGCATTGGGCTATCCTGAAAGTTCGCGCCGCCAAGGACGATCCCCGCGTTCCCTCCGTCGCTTCCGTATGGCCCGCCGCCGATTGGCTGGAACGGGAATGCTACGACCTGATGGGGATCGTTTACGAAGGCCATCCCAATTTGAAGCGCATCCTCCTTGACGAAGCATGGGAAGGCCATCCCTTGCGGAAAGATTACGTTATGCCAACGCATGAGCATTTGCGGGAATTGGGATTTTGATTTTTATAGGTATATGTCGGGTGGTCGGGTGGCAAGGGCAAGGTTGTTTCTGCCCTTGATTAATCCCTTCGACTTATGGGTAAAGATCAGCCCAATAGCAGAGGGAATGGAATGGCATGATAAGAGAGGTTCTTGCAAGAATGATATAATTTTCTTTTCAATTCTCCCCCCAATCTGGGGGGGAGTTAGAGGGGGGTTGATTTTGTTAGACTTATCTCAACCCCCTCCTAACCTCCCCCAAGCTTGGGGGAGGAATAAAGGAATTTTGCAAAAGGCTCAAGAGAATATAAAATCGGCAAATTAGTTTCGAGGCTATTTAGAATATGATTACCGCCGCTCAACCGAAACCGCTGAAAGGCGAGCCTCTCGTCATCCACATGGGGCCGCAGCACCCCAGCACCCACGGCGTTTTACAGGTGATGCTGCATACGGACGGCGAAATCGTCGAGAGAGCCGAGCCGCGCATTGGTTTTCTGCACCGTTGCAAAGAGAAAATCGGCGAATGCGTCGGTTACGACGCCTATGTTCCCTATACTGATCGCATGGATTACCTTTCGGCCATGAACACCAATTGGGCGTGGGCCGCCTGTGTGGAAAAACTCACGGGCATCGAAAGTCCGGAGCGGGCGGAATATATCCGCGTATTTGTCGCCGAATTCAACCGCATCGCCAGCCATCTCGTATTTCAAGGAACGTACGGCATCGACCTGGGGGCGTTTACGCCCTTTTTGCTTACCTTCCGGGAGCGGGAACAGGTGCTGGATATTTTGGAAGAACTTTCCGGCGGGCGGCTGTGCTTCGGCTACGTGCGCATCGGCGGCGTAGCGGCGGATATGACGCCCCGCGCGATGGACTTGGCGAAGAAATTTCTCAAACAGTTCCGCTCCAAATTGGACAACCTAAATGAACTTTTAAGTTACAACCAGATTTTTATCCGGCGCACCGCCAATATCGGCGTCTTGACCAAAGAAAAAGCCATCGCTTACGGCGTTACCGGCCCCATGTTGCGGGCGGCGGGCGTGGATTGGGATTTGCGGCGGGATATGCCCTATTCCATATACAACCGTTTCCAGTTCGATATTCCCGTGGGGCAGGGCTTGAAAGGAACCACCGGTGATTGCTGGGACCGGTATAAGGTGCGGGTGCAGGAGATGTACGAGAGTACGCGCATCCTCGAACAGGTCATCGAAGGCTTCCCCGAAGGGGGAGAATATACAGCCAAGGTTTCCAAAGCGCTGCGTCCGCCCAAGGGGGGAGAGACGTACGTCGCCCAGGAATGCCCGCGCGGCGAAGTGGCTTTCTACATCATCAGCGACGGCAGCGGCAAACCGCACCGCCTCAAAGTGCGGGGACCGTCTTTCTGCAATATGAGCGTCTTCGAAGAACTAACGCGAAATATGCTGGTGGCGGATTTGGTATCGACATTAGGGACGATGGACATCGTTTTGGGAGAAGTGGACCGCTAAATGCTCTATCTCATCAATCTATTTCAAGAATATTCCCTGTTGAAAGCGATGCCGGAATGGCTGCAATATCTGCTGGCGGCGGGTCTGTGCGCCGTCGCGGCGATCGCGATGGTGGCGGTCATCGGCATCGTGGCCGTTTATGCGGAGCGGAAAGTTTCCGCGCACATGCAGGCGCGCATGGGGCCGATGCACGTCGGCTGGCACGGCATTCTGCAAACCGCCGCCGACGGGCTGAAATTGTTCATCAAAGAAGACATTATCCCAGCGATGGCGGATAAATGGCTGTTCATCCTCGCGCCCGGCCTAGTATTCAGCGGCGCGTTGATCTCGTGGGCGGTGCTGCCTTTGGGGCCAAAATGGGTTCCCGCGGATTTGAATATCGGGATATTGTACCTGCTGGCGACCTCATCCATCGTGGCCATCGGCATTATCATGGCGGGTTGGTCTTCGCATAATAAATGGTCGTTGTACGGAGCGATGAGAACCTCGGCGCAATTTCTGAGTTACGAAGTTCCGACCGCTTTGCATATCCTGCCGCCGGTCATGCTGGCGAGTTCGCTGCGGCTGGGAACGGTGGTGCAGGCGCAGGCGGGGGGCGTGTGGAACTGGTACGTTTGGAATCCGTTCTGCCTGATCGCCTTTATCGCTTACTACGTCTCGTCGTTGGCGGAAACCAACCGGCTGCCCTTCGATTTGCCGGAGTCGGAATCGGAACTAGTGGCCGGCGTCCATACGGAATATTCGGGCATGAGGTATGCTTTATTTTACATGGCTGAATACGCCGATCTATTCATCGTATCGGCAATCGGCGCCCTCCTGTTTTTGGGAGGATGGTACGGTCCCTTTGGCCTCGAGCATTGGTCGATCTATATTGTCAAAGTTTCGGCGTTGATGTTCGTCGCGATGTGGCTGCGGTGGACGCTGCCGAGGCTGCGCATCGATCAGCTGATGGGCGTATGTTGGAAATTCCTGATTCCGTTGGGATTGATCAACATCGTCGCACTTAGCTATTGGATCGCTTTGATGGAAAGGGCCAAGTAGGAGAGGTTATCATGGCCATTTTGAGCGATATTTTTTCGGGCTTTTTTACCACCATGAAAGGGATGGCGGTTACGGGCAAGGAATTATTCCGCAAGCCCGTCACTCTTTTGTATCCCTACAAGAAAAGAGAAATCCCCGAACGGTTCCGGGGAACGCTGGTCAACGACGTCAACGACTGCACGGCTTGCAACGCTTGCTCACGCATCTGTCCGGTGAATTGCTTCGAGATCGAGGGAGAAGGAAAAGGCAAGAACCGCAAGCCGACCCTGTTTGCCATCGATTACGTCAAGTGCTGCTGGTGCGCGCTATGCGTGGAGGCGTGCCCGCAAGACTGCCTCACCATGTCGCACGATTACGAAACCGTCTTTACGGATCGCTCGCTAATGAAGCGCGATTTCGTGAAAGATCCCTATAAGCCCATCGTTCCCAGAGAAGAAAAATCCGCCGCTTCCAAAGAATCCGAAGAAGCGAAAGAGGAGGGAAAAGAAGCCAGTGTCCTTACTGCCTAGCATGCTTTTTTACATCTTAGCGATCGTCGTCATCGTCTCGGCCGCCTATACCGCCTTTTCTTCCCGATTGGTTCACGCCGCCTTTTCTCTTTTATTCACGTTTTTCGGACTTGCTTGCCTGTACGTTCTCCTGGGCGCCGATTTCGTCGGCTTGTCCCAGGTGATTATTTACGTCGGCGGCATTTTGGCGCTGCTGCTCTTCGGCGTGATGCTGACGGGCCGCGAATCGGCGGAAGCGCCAAAACAGACGATGCAGTTGAAATGGGGCGCGGCTTTTCTCGCGGTTCTGGCGGCGGCGCTGATTCCCCTGGCGATGACGGCGCCCTGGCAAATTATGGAGAATCCGGAAAGCAAAACGCTGGCGTCCACTATCTCTCCGGTGGGCGAATTGCTTTTGACGAAATACCTTCTTCCTTTCGAAGCAGCTTCGCTGTTGTTATTGATTGCGTTGATCGGCGCAGTAGTAATTGCGCGCGGAGAACCGAAAAAAGTGATGAATGATGAATGATGAATGATGAATGATGAATGATGAATGATGAATCCCCCTTATTGAGGGAAAATTTAGGTGAATGCGGATTATAAAAAATTGATAGGTCAAACGTCGCGATCCATCCTACGATCTACACAATACATAATTTTGAATTTTTTTTCATCATTCATCATTCATCACTCATCATTTAAAACATGGAGCGGACGGGCATGAGCGTAGGGATCGAACATTATTTGGTGGTATCCATCATTCTTTTTCTGTTGGGCGTATTCATCGTAACCACCCGGCGGAATGGAATCCGCGTGCTGATGGGGATCGAACTGATCCTTAACGCCGCCAATCTCAACCTGATCGCCTTCAACCGGTATTCGCCGAGTACAAGCGCCAATGGCAGCGTCTTCGCCGTCTTCGTGATTATCTTAGCGGCGGCGGAAGCGGCGGTGGCTTTGGCCATCGTGCTGGCGATTTATCAACAGTTTTCCACGGTTCACCTGGAAGAAATTTCTTCGATGAAGCACTGAGAGGCTGGCATGGAGATTTACGAAATTCTCGCTTGGGCGATCATCGGCTTGCCGCTGGCGTCTTTCGGTTTGCAACTCGCTTTCGGCAAGCGCCTTCCCCGGCAGGGCGATTGGCTGCCGACGGGAGCGATCTGGCTGGCGTTGATTCTGGGAATCGTCCTTTTTGCGAAGGTCATCGTCCTGGAATACGATCCGAACTTTTTAAGAGAGTATTCCTATCTCTGGTTCGGCGGCGCGGGGATGATGGAATTCCGTTTCGGATTCCACATCGACAACCTGACGGCTGTTATGATTATGGTCGTGAACATCGTCAGCGCCCTAGTGCATCTCTTCTCCATCGGCTACATGCGCGGGGAAGATTGCTACGACCGCTATTTCGCCTACCTCAGCCTGTTCAGCTTTTCCATGTTGCTATTGGTGCTTTGCGACAATCTTTTCATACTTTATATCACCTGGGAACTGGTTGGAGTCTCGTCTTATTTGCTAATCGGCTTTTTCTTCTGGAAAACCTCGGCGGCCAATGCCTGCATGAAGGCGTTTTTAACCACCCGCGTCGGCGACGTGTTCATGTTTCTCGGCATCATGATTGTTGTAAGAGAAACCGGCCTTCTCAATTATACTAAGGTCTTTGAAGCTGTGGCGCATGGGCAATTGAACGGGACGCTGCTGACCATCGCCGCCGTCTGCCTTTTCGGCGGGGCGGTAGGCAAGTCGGCGCAATTCCCGCTGCACGTATGGCTTCCGGACGCCATGGAAGGCCCTACGCCCGTCAGCGCCTTGATTCACGCGGCGACAATGGTCGCGGCGGGCGTCTATATGGTCGGGCGGCTGTTTCCCATTTTTTCCGCTTCGCATGAAGCGATGTTGGTGATCGCCTATATCGGCCTTATCACCGCCTTCTTCGCCGCTACCATCGCCATAACGCAAACGGATATCAAGCGCGTTCTCGCCTACTCCACCGTCAGCCAGCTGGGCTATATGATTACAGCGCTTGGCGTGGGGGCTTTTACGGCGGGATTGTATCACCTGATGACGCACGCTTTCTTCAAGGCGCTGCTCTTTCTCGGCAGCGGCAGCGTCATCCACGCTGTGCACTCGCAAGAGTTGCCGGAAATGGGCGGATTGAGAAAGAAACTGCCCATCACCTGGGCGACCATGCTTATCGCCACGCTGGCCATATCGGGAGTGCCTTTCTTTTCCGGCTTCGGCAGCAAAGACGCCATCTTGGGGGGCGCCTTGGCGTTTGGGATGGAGAATCCAGCCCACATGCCCATCTTCATCGGTTTGTGGCTGGCCGCCGGAGTGACGGCGTTTT
Organism: Candidatus Omnitrophota bacterium; assembly: GCA_040755155.1. NCBI lineage: Bacteria > Pseudomonadati > Candidatus Omnitrophota > Candidatus Omnitrophota bacterium. Next base: position 15,553 of record JBFMBP010000002.1, read on the forward strand.
ATATGTTCCGATTGATCTTTTTGACGTTTTACGGCGAAGCCCGCGTTCCCGAAAAATACGCTCATGCCCACGAATCGCCGTCCGTCATGACGATTCCGTTGATTACGCTGGCCGTTCTTTCCGTTCTCGGCGGTTTCGGGCTGTACGGCGGCTTGTGGTTCAACCACCTGGTCGTTGCGCCAGGAGCGGCTCATGCGGCGGAGCATGGCGGCGGACATAGCGAGCATCTGGCGCATAATCTCGCCATGGTTCTATCCATCGTAATAGCGTTCAGCGGCATCTTTCTTTCTTATCTGGTCTATTACAAGAAAAAGATATCCGCCGAAGCGTGGGCGGCCAAGTTGCGGCCTCTTTACGATCTATCTTTTCATAAATATTGGGTGGACGAATTTTACGATAAGACCGTCATCCGCTTCTTGCTCTGGATGCGCATGGTCTTAGCCCGCTTCGACAATAACGTCGTCGACGGCTTGGTGAATATTACGGGGCCGGGGCTGCGCGGGACGTCGACATTCTCCGGCGCATGGGACAAATACGTCGTCGATGGGCTGGTCAACCTGCTGGCGATTCTGACGCAAATCGCGGGCGCCGCTAGCACGTTGATTCAGAGCGGCGTCATTCAAAATTATATTCTGAAAGCCAGCCTCGCCGCCGGCGTTGTTCTTTTGCTGCACAATTACATCATCCGGCTGTTCGCCTAGGATTTATTTCATATGAAATTATTCCCTCGCCCTCTGGGAGAGGGTTAGGGTGAGGGGGCTTTTTTAATAATGAGGCTCTTGCAAAATTAATAAAATCCGCTTTTAAATTCTCCCCCCAAGCTTGGGGGGAGTTAGAGGGGGGTTGATTATATTAGACTTAAAGCAACCCCCTCCTAACCTCCCCCAAGCATGGGGGTGGAATTATGGAGTTTTGCATGAGGCTCTAATGTAACTATTAAAAAATCAAGTGAAATTGACCACTAGTTCCAGGAACGAACTACGTTCCTCAAACATAGATAATGACGACGATCCAATAGGGAGACGCGAAGCATGAATCCGCCGAATCATTTGCTTTCATGGATAATTTTTTGGCCGCTGATCGGCATGGGGATCATTTTGCTCATTCCGGGCCGGGCGAAATTGTTCATCAAACAAATCGCCTTTCTTTTCACGATTCCATCGCTGTTGCTGGGCGTAAAGATGTTGATGGACTACGATCCGGCGGGAGGAATGCAGTTCACGGCCAATGTCCCCTGGATCGATAATTTCAACATATTCTATTACGTCGGGGTGGACGGTTTGAGCGTTCCCATGGTCTTTTTGACGGTGATGCTCTGTCCGATCTGCATCCTCGCCTCCTGGGGCATCAACGACCGCGCCAAGGGATATTTCGCCCTTTTCCTTTTGTTGGAAGTGGGAATGTTGGGCGTCTTTTGTGCGCTGGATTTCTTCCTCTTCTACGTCTTTTGGGAATTGATGCTGCTGCCAATGTATTTCCTCATCGGCATTTGGGGCGGCCCGCGCAAGGAATATGCGGCGATCAAGTTCTTCCTCTATACGCTCTTCGGCAGCGTTTTTCTCCTCATCGCCATGATCGTGTTTTATATCTATACGGGATCGTTCGACCTCGTCGCTCTGCGCGAAAAGATCGGGGCGTCGGAACTGGCGAATGCGCTGCGGTTGAAATGGTGGCTGTTTTTGGGCATGTACGTCGCCTTCGCCATCAAGATTCCAGCCTTCCCGTTCCATACATGGCTTCCCGACGCCCACGTGGAAGCGCCGACGGCCATCAGCGTCATTCTGGCGGGCATTCTGCTGAAGATGGGAACCTACGGCCTGTTGCGGATCAGTTACCCATTGATGCCAGCGGAAGCCGTGGATTTCGCGTTATTCATCGCCATCATTGCTCTCATCAATATCGTTTACGGGGCCTTGTGCGCCATGGCGCAGAGCGATTTGAAGAAACTCGTCGCCTATTCCAGCATCAGCCATATGGGCTTCGTCATGCTGGGGATGGCGGCGATGACGCCGGAAGGAATGAACGGGGCGGTGTTGCAGATGTTCAATCACGGAACCATCACTGCCATGCTCTTCCTCCTGGTTGGCGTTATTTACGATCGCGCCCATCACCGCGACATCGACGGATTCGGCGGACTAGCGAAGAACGTTCCTATGTACGCAGGGATTACCTGCGTTGCCTTTTTCGCTTCGCTGGGTTTGCCGGGGCTTTCGGGATTTATCGGCGAAGCGCTGGTTTTCCTGGGTTCTTTCCCGGTATACCTTTGGATTACGGTGCTGGCCACGTCGGGAATCGTCATCACGGCGGCCTATACGCTATGGACGTATCAGCGCATATTCTTGGGGCCATTGAATCAAAAGTACGCCGATCTTCCCGATTGCACGCTGCGCGAGAAATTCACGCTGATCCCGCTAGCGTGCTTCGTCGTTGTTTTGGGAATTTTCCCCAAACTGATTATCGACTTTTTCAATCCCACCATGCAACAATTGGTCAAGATGCTTGATGTCATAAAGAAGGGGTAGCGCTTCATGGGCAATGTAGAGAGCCTGGCTTATTTCATCCCGGAACTTATCCTCTCCGTCGCCGTTCTATTGGCAATCTTAGCGGACGTGTTCGGCTCGGAACGGGAAGGCTTGGACGCGCCCGGCGTCATCGCTTTGGTTGGAACCGGGCTGGCCTTCTATTTTCATTTCGGCCTTTACAACCTGGCGCCGAGTCCGTTGTTCATGGGGATGATTGCCCATGACATGTTCTCCGCTTTTTTCCGGGGATTCTTCCTGCTGAGCACGCTCGTCGTCATCGTAATGACGATATACAGCCATGAGGTTTTGTATCTCAAGAAGGGCGAATTCTACGCCATTCTTCTTTCCGTGTGCATCGGCATGTGCCTCGTCGCCGCGGCGCAGGATTTGGTAATGATGTACCTGGCGCTGGAACTGATGAGCATCGGCTCCTATATCCTTTCCGGCTTTTCCAGCAAGGTGGGAAAATCCGACGAAGCGGCGGTGAAGTTCGTGCTCTATGGCGGCGTATCCACCGGCATCATGCTTTTCGGATTGACGCTGCTTTACGGTTTGACCGGCTCCACCAGTTTTTCCGCTATCCGCGGGATTTTGGCGGGCGCACAGGGCGTGGAACCCGCGGTTTATACGATTTTCGTTTTGGTCATGGTAGGCGCGGGATATAAGATCGCGGCGGTTCCGTTTCATTTTTGGGCGCCGGACGTCTACGAAGGCGCTCCTGCTCCGGTTACGGCGTATCTTTCCGTCGCCTCGAAGGGAACCGGCTTCGCGCTGTTGATCCGCTTCTTCTTCTCGACGATGATCGCTCCCGGAGACGGCGGCGCCAGTTGGATCGAATTGCCCAATCTTCATATCGACTGGACGTTTCATATCGCGCTGCTTTCCGCCATTACCATGACGGCGGGCAACCTGGGAGCCATTCCGCAGAACAATCTCAAGCGCCTGCTGGCTTTTTCCGGCATCGCTCACGCGGGGTATCTATTGATGGGCGTTTGCGTCCTGAGCGCCCAAGGAATGGAGTCCGTCGTCTTTTATCTCGTCGCTTATCTCTTCACCAACCTGGCCGCCTTCTCGGTGATTGTCATCATCGTCAACGCGCAAGGCGACGAAAGAATGGCTGACGTGCGGGGATTGTGGGCTAGAGCGCCATATACGGCCATCGCCATGACGATCGCGCTGATTTCTCTGATCGGGCTCCCGCCCACGGCGGGCTTTGTCGGAAAATGGTATCTCTTCATCGCCGTATTGAATAAAAACCTATATTGGCTGGCGCTGATCGCCGTCCTGAATTCCGTAGTTTCCCTCTATTATTACGCCCGCATCATCCGCGCGATGTTCATGGATTCCCCCTCCATTGCCCAGCCCATGCGCGTACATCCCGTCTACGCAGGACTGCTCGCGGCGCTTACCATTCCCGTCGTCTACTTCGGCCTCTTCTGGGATCCCCTCGTCCGCTACGCCAAGATGTGCGCTTCGCTGATAAAATAGAATTTTGCAAGTGACTCTATATTGATTGACATTGTTTTTGTCGTAACAGTTTGCCCGTTTGAAGAGAAATCCTTGTTTTTTAAGCCCTGAAAGGGCGAAATAAGATAGCCCAGGCCAACGGCCTGGGAACTGGATCAACAAAAACCTTAAGCCATGAAAGGGCGGAATTCCTCAATACTTGTGGGTAAAGATCAGGCCGAGGATAGGGGGTCGGCGATTGCGGGAAGATAAGCAGGATGGGTTGTGTTTTTGATCCTTCATATTTCTTTGTAGGAGAAATCAATGGGTCAAACGACGCGACCCATCATTCGATTCGATATGTTTTTTTATAGATATGGCGGGGCTTGCTTCGCTCGAACCGCCCTACGATTTTCGCAGCGTCTCGGAAGAGGCGCCGAGGATCACGTCGTGCAAGGCTTGCAGGATTTCGCGCGCGCCGGTTTTTTTTAGGGTGGATGTTGCGAGGCATGGTTCTTCTTTTTGCAAATGCAGCGAGTGAACAATCCGGCTTCGCGATTGCGCCAGTTGCGACGAGCTCAGTTTATCGGCTTTGGTCAAGATGGTGATGGAGGGGATTTTTTGATGCGCAATCCATTCGCGCATCTGTTTGTCGAGGGCGGTAGGTTCATGGCGGCAATCGATGAGGTGAATGATGGCCGCCAGCGGACGCCATTCGAGAAATTCTTGCAGAGTGCGCGCCCATTGTTGCTGGGAGGCTTTATCGATTTTCGCATAGCCGTATCCCGGCAAGTCCACCAGGTGTAGATGGACGGAATCCGGATCGAGCGCAAGATGGAAGAAATTAATTAGCCGAGTCTTCCCCGGCGTATTGGAGGTTTTGGCCAGATGGCGCCGGTTGCAGATATGATTGATGAGGCTGGATTTGCCCACGTTCGAGCGTCCTGCGATGGCGACTTCGGGATACGTGAGAGGCGGGCAGGCTTTCAAATTGGGAGCGCTGACGACGAATTCCGCCGTTGCGATGCGGATGGAATCGGCGGACGTAGAGGACGAACGCGGGGCATCGTCTAGCATAAGTATTGCACTTCCTTTTCCAAAATCACGCCGAAGCGTTGCTTGACTCGCGCGGCCATCGCATCGGCCAACTCATTCACCTGCGCCGCCGTGGCGCGGCCGTGATTGACGATAATATTGGCGTGCTTAGGGAAGACGCCCGCGTCGCCGACGCGCAGTTGTTTGGCCCCCGCTTCGTCGAGGTATTTGCCCGCCGGGATGCGGCGTCCGCCCGGTTCGGCGGGGGGCAGATTCTTGAAGAAAGAGCCGGCCGAGGGCAAATCTTCGCCGGGGTGTTTTTCTTTCCGTTCTTGTTTGATGCGTTGCGTCTCTAGCAACAAATCGCCGGGGGATGAGGGAACGAACGGCCCCATCTTCGCTTGCAGGACGATATCGCCGCGCCGGCGCGCCTGGCTGTCGCGGTAATCGACGCCCAATTCCGCGGTTGTCAAAGCGGCCAGGGAGCCGTCCTTGCGCAACACATCGGCTTGAAGCAGATACTCGCAGACCAGATGCCCGAAGGCGCCCGCGCCTCCCGCCAAGGCGCCGCCCAACGAGCCGGGAATGCCCGCTGCGAAGGTCATATCGCCCCAGCCGCGGCGCGAGGCTTCCATAACGAAATCGTCCAGGCCGCAGCCGCCCGCCGCCCAGGCGGCGTAATCTTCTCCCCACTCGATGCGGCGAGTTTTGTTGATGACGACGAGTCCCTGCAATCCGGCGTCGGCGATCAAGACGTTGGAGCATCCGGCCAGGAAATAGAAAGGAATCTCCAAATCCAAGGCCAGGCGGCGCGCATCAATAATCTGCTCGCAGGCATCCGCTTCCAGAAGATATTGGGCGGGGCCGCCGATTTTCAGCGTCGTATAAGGGGCTAAGGGAACGCCGCAGGCCAATCGTCCAGCGAAGCGGCGGCGCAGAGCGTTTTCCGCCGATTCGTCCGCCGCGCTGCTTATTCGAGTTTGATTTCCAGCCACGAGTTCATCAACTTGTCTTCGCCTTTGAGAATCAATCCCGGCGGCGTTTTTTTGACCTCCGCGACCAGAACGTCCAAGGCGGCGCTATCCAGTTTCAAATCGCTGAAGGCGAATTGGACGACGGAGACGGCCGTTCCCGTAATCATCAAGGGGATGGGAACTTTAAAATCTTTGCTTTTGACGTTTAGCCACGAGGGATAGACGAGCTCCCCGACGGCTTTTGTCTGTTTGCGGATGAGGAGATGATAATCTTTCTTGGTGAGTTCGAACGTCTCCCTCTCCGGCATACTTTCCACGGCGGCGAAGATCGCCTTGATGTCGAAGCCATCCTCTTTGGCTTCGTCGATATACTTTTGGGGAATAGCGTTGACGATGGCTTTCACCAGCGAGAGGGGCGCCGTGGCTTCGCCCGTAACCGGCGAGGCGGATTTGATCTCGTCGAAAGCGATTTGCACCCATGTGATTTTATCGCCGTTGGCGGCGTCGGCGGCGCCATGAATAGCTCCATACAGCAAGGCGGTTATGGCGAAACGAAGCATCGCGCGCATGGCGGATCCCTCCCCGTTTCTTTCTTCTTTTAGGAATCGTCGCGAAAACGATCGCAGCTTGACTCTAATTCCAAATGCGCCGCCGATCAAGAAAAATCTGCGTTTTGCCAGCGGGGACGATGCCGCATCCCCACCTTATTCGTACTTTAAACTCTTTCTCTCGCCCTTCGGGAGAGGGCTAGGGTGAGGGGGCTTTCGTAACTGGACCTATCCCCTCAATAAGCATTACATCTTTTTCACGATGGGCGCCAGGCGCACGTAAATTTCTTCGATGGTTCCGGTTCCGTCCACGTTGATCAGCAGCTGGCGTTGGGCGTAATAATCTTCGAGGGGCTGGGTTTTTTGCCGCCAGACTTTCATGCGTTCGCGAATGACCTCTTCGTTGTCGTCCGCCCGTTGCGCGCCTTCCGTAGCGCGATTCAATAGGCGCTTGACGAGCATCTCTTCCGGCACGGCCAGGTTGACCATGCCTGTGAAGCGCAGGTTGAGGGTGGAAAGCAGGCCGTCCAGCATTTCCGCCTGGCCGACGGTGCGGGGAAAGCCGTCGAGAATGACGCCCGCAATCTTGCCCGCCGCCTGCAACTTAGCGCCCAGTTCCGTCTGCACCATCTCTTTGATGACGTCGTCGGGCACCAATTCGCCCCGATTCATCAAATCCTGAGCCTTGAGCGCCGCCGGATCCTTCTTGGCGATGGCGTCGCGGAAAATATCCCCCGAGCTGACGTGAAGATAGCCGAGGCGTTCTTTAAGCAACTGCGCCTGCGTTCCTTTGCCTGCGCCGGGAGCGCCAAGCAAGCAAAAAGCGGGAAGGGTTTCCATGAAAGCGTTCTCCTTATTTATATTTACCTGATTTCATTAATCTTAAAATAATCACAAAATCATCCAAGTCAACAATTCATCTTACTTTTAACCATGCAATCTCAAACGTTTTCGTTTCCTGTTCAGTCTGGTTGAACTTCCCACGATAGCGGTATTCCTTGCGATTATCTGCATGGCTAAATTCGCCGCCAACTAAGTCCTGGCTGAATAGTTTACCGCCTTTGAACACATAGGCCAAGATACGTTCGTAAAGATCACAATTCTTTTAGCCGTTTTCATACTGAAGACTGATTCCCGCGCCGGTCAACATTCCCTTTCGTGAAGTTACTCGCTTCCTTCCCATAGCGTTCGACCGCCCTTGTCTCAGGAGTATCGACGCCGAGCTATCTCAATTCCATCGAACGGCGGGAGAAGGAATGATGAATCCTTTGTTACTACATCCTCCTTTAGAAAAATCAATAGATATTTATTGGGATTGTGATAAAATATCTCAATTTTATCGTTAGCGGCGTTATTTCGAACAAACGCAGATATGGCTTGAATAGGTGAAACTATATGAAAAAATTATGCGCGCTCCTTGTTCTTCTAGTCGGCGCGCTTCCTTGTCTGGCTTTGGAGGAAATCACGATTAACCTTCCCAACCTCCCCCAAGGCGCCAAGCCGTTGGAGATGGCGCTCATCCCTACGGGGACATTTATGATGGGATTGCCGGAGATTGAACAGGATCGGGATTCCAATGAAGGTCCGCAACATCACGTAACCATTACGCAGCTGTTTTATATTGGGAAATATGAAGTTACACAAGCGCAATGGCCAGCGGTGATGGGCAGCAATCCAGCGGTAATTTATGGATTATCCTTTTCCGGGTAAACCTTCCGATGGCGGTTCCAGGGCAGTTTGGGATCGGTATTTGCCAGGTTGATTACTTTATCGCCGTAGACAATCTCCTCCGGTCCCATCGGTTTGGGGTATTTCCGCCCATTGGAAGCTCGTGAGGGGTCGACCAAGCCTTGTCTAAACTGTTTGTGGATCAATCGATTGATATCTGGAACTCCATGTGCTCCAGAGCGTACCGGAGATAAGATTTGCCAGCGCTCGGATTGTTCAGCGGAACCGAAGTTGAAAAACCGCATTCCCTTTCAATCTATACCACCAAGACTTTGATCGAATTATAGAATATCATCCAGATATTCCAAGCCGGCGCTTGGTTTTCTTAAACCGCTAGACTTGTTGCTGACATTCCACAAAAAGAAAGGGACAGGTTCCCGTTTTTTTGAATATTCTTCGAAGTCTGCTTGACACGAGAAAAAGATTTTGGTAAAAAGATAATTAAGATAAATATTGTCTTAATTATGAGAAAATGCTTAATCAAACAACCGAAACAGCAATTAAGGTACTGATTTATCTCGTATTGAAGAACGGGATTACGCCTATATCGCCAAAAAATCTTGCAGATGAGTTATCTGAGTCGCCTTCTTACCTGGCAAAAATAACCGGCCTTTTGGTCAAAGCGGGGATTTTGCGAGCCTTTAGGGGAATGAGTGGAGGGGTAATCCTGCATCAAAAGCCTGGAGACATCACCTTACTGGATATTGTTGAGGTTTGTCAGGGGAAGATATTGGGAAATTACTGTCAAGAAACCGATCAGGTTCATATAGTTTGCGCGTATCACCAGGCCATGTATCAGATACATGAAGCTACGACAGCCATTCTAAAGCAATGGACACTGGCGGATTTGGCGGCCAATCCGGTTCACTCGTTTCCCCATTCCGAAAATATGATATGCCGAATGATGGGAGTATGCCCCAAATCACTGCGAAAATTGTAGCCGGAGCGTGAAATGGAACATGAATAATTGTTTTCCTGGCGTGGTAAAAGCCGCAAATTTTGGTTATTGGCGAGAGCAGATCAAATGCCAATATGCTTGCCCCGTCCACACGGATGCGCGGGGGTATATACGCGCTATAGCCGATGGAAACGATGAGTTGGCTTACTTGATCGCGCGAGGACCTAATCCACTGGCGTCCATTTGCGGGAAAATCTGCGGTGCGCCGTGCGAAAAAGCCTGCCGCCGGGGGGACTATGACGCCCCTATATCCATCCGACGGTTAAAAAATTATGTTTGCGAGCAATACGGTCCCGAATCAGGGCGGAGGGAATCCGGCTCGTTAATTGAGTTTCTGAAGACAGCGGCGCGGAAATACGCACCTCGGCAATGCCAGGACCGGGATGAATTATTGCCTCTATTGCAATCCCTTATGCAAGGGAATATCGAATCGGTCGAAAACATGAGCGTGGGAGTGATCGGCAGCGGGCCGGCAGGATTGGCGGCTGCGCACGATCTGGCGCTGTATGGATTCCAGGTCGTAATTTACGAAATGGAGCCGGTATTGGCGGGAATGCTGGCGGTCGGCGTACCGGAGTATCGATTGCCGCGCCAAGCGATTCAGGCCGAAGTGGATGTAATTCTGGGGATGGGAGTTCAAGCGATTACGAACTGCCAGATTGGAAAAGATATTTTATTTCCGGAATTGCGCCGAAAACATAACGCGGTGGTTATTGCCGTTGGCGCAAAGCGTTCCCGTTCCATTCCGATTCCGGGCGCGGATGCTGCGGGAGTGATTGGCGGGGTGGAATTCTTGCGGGATGCGTCGCTGGGAAATGCTCCGGCGTTGGGTGACCGGGTGGTCGTGATCGGAGGGGGGAATGTGGCCTACGATGTCGGACGAACCGTCCTGCGGCAGATATCGATGGACGCCGCACGCACTGCCCGCCGTACAAGCGGTGTTCGGGATGTCTATTTGTGTTCCTTGGAGTCGTTGGAGGAAATGCCTGCGGATGATATTGAGATCATCGAAGGGGATGAGGAGGGCATCCATCGAAGAAACAGTCTGGGGCCGATGGAAATCCATTCCGGCGGGGATGGCCAGGTAACCGGAGTCAAATTCAAGCGATGTTTGAGGGTGTATAACGAAGAACGCCGATTCGATCCCCGGTTCGATGAAAATGAAACTACGGTGATTCCCTGCGACAATGTGATTGTATCAATTGGTCAGACCTTTGATTTATCGTTTCTGAATGCCGAACGGGACCGGCTTGAATTTCATCCTAATGGGGCAGTCGTTTGCGACCCGGAAACTGGCCGCACCAACTGTCCGGATGTCTATATTGCAGGGGACCTGGCTTACGGCGCCAAGTTGTTGATACACGCCGTAGCATCGGGCAAAGCCGCCGCTCGTTCGATTTATGAATCAGTAACCGGCAGGAAAGCGTCCCTGCGCCAGACCGAATTGCATTTTCCTTTAACGCACTACTACCGAGAAGAAGGGTACGAAAAACAAAAACGTATAGAACCGCCTAAAACCGATGTTGCGCAGCGATTGCAATCTCTATCCAACCTTGTGGAATGCCGTTATACGGAGGAACAAGCCCGAAGAGAAGCCGGACGCTGCCTGGATTGCGGGATCAATACCATATTCGACGGAACAAAATGCATATTGTGCGGGGGATGCGTGGATGTTTGTCCGGAGCTATGCCTACGGATAGTTTCCGTTTCCCTGCTCGTCAATCAAGTTGAGTTGCAGCCGCTATTCGAAGCGCATATGCAGGATTTTCCCCTCGACCAGGCATCCGCCATTTTGAAAGACGAAACGCGATGCATCCGTTGCGCCTTGTGCGCCGAACGTTGTCCGACCGGCGCCATTACAATGGAGCGATTTCATTTTGAGGTGATGCCAATATGCCTGACCGCTTAGCCCCAAGACCACTGCCGCGTAGAGACTGGCTAGGACTCGCTGGATTCTGGTCGGCGGGACTCGCCATTCTAGGTTCCATTGCTGGCATGGCGCAGCTGCCCAAACCGCGAGTGACGCCGGAAGCCTCCAGCAAAGTCCGAATCGGCAATCCATCCGAATTTATGCCCGGCAGTGAAAAGATACTTTCCCAAAACAATTTACGCGTAGTATCCACATCGCAGGGAATCGCAGCGATGTCTTTGGCGTGTACGCATCTGGGGTGCATCGTCCAGCCGTCCCAGGATGGGTACATCTGTCCCTGTCATGGATCCGAATTCGATCCGAACGGCAATGTGACCGGAGGACCGGCGCCGCGTCCATTGAAATGGATACAGGTTTCCCAGGCGGCCGATGGCGAGCTGATCGTGGATATGGCAGTGGAAGTGCAGGCTGGACAATTTTATCAAATCGTATAGGAGAACGTATCGATGGCTAGTGAGGGAATGAATGCGTTTTGGGAAAATATCAAAACATTGCCTCGGACTTTCCGGCAGGCCGTATTCCGGCACGATGCGCCGACATCAGATAGGACGCGTTCTCAGGCGGTCTTCGCGAATTTCTTTCTGCATATCCATTCCGCCCGAGTCCATCCCCATTCCTTGAAACTTACTACCACCTGGGGGCTGGGCGTTTCGCTGATTGCGCAGTTTGTTATTTTGTCGGTAACCGGGATTCTATTGATGGTCTATTACAAACCTTCCGTCGATATGGCGTACACGTCCATGAAGGACATTCACTATGTAGTTCCCACCGGGCGCTTCATTCGGAACATCCATCGCTGGGCAGCCCATCTCATGGTGATCACCGTCATTCTGCATATGGCGCGCGTTTTTTTCACCTCCGCCTATAAGTCTCCAAGAGAATTCAACTGGTTGATCGGCATGATTCTGTTTGTCTTGACGCTCGCGTTGTCGTTTACAGGATACTTGCTGCCGTGGGACCAACTTGCATACTGGGCGATTACCATAGGCGCCAACATCGCCGCATCGCCCAATGAACTGGTCCATGCGCTGGGGCTGCCAACTGCCTTCAATGTCGGCGATATTCAAAAAGAACTTCTCCTAGGCGCATCCACCGTGGGACAGGATGCTTTGATCCGCTTTTACATGCTTCATGTGATGTTGTTGCCTATAGCGTTGACCATGCTTGCGGGCGTTCACATTTGGCGTATCCGCAAAGATGGCGGTTTGGCCCGGCCAGAGGGAACACCCTTGCCAATGGGGAAAGGAGTCGGAACGGAAATCCCAACCTACCAAAATCCCCAAACTGCGACCAGCAAAACGTACGGTTTGATGTGCCTGGTTCGAGATAAATCCCCTCAAACTGATGTCAATCCAGACGAAACGGCGCCCAGCTGGCCTTATCTGCTTCGTGCGGAACTGCTGGTATTCATGGTTACGATGCTAGTGTGCGTTTTATTGGGCATGTTGTTTGATGCGCCATTGACGGAACCGGCCAATCCTAACGTCCCGGAGAATCCAGCCAAAGCGCCTTGGTATTTTCTGGGATTGCAGGAAATGGTCTCGTATTCCGCATTCGTCGGAGGGATAGTCATTCCGTCAATCGCGATATTGGGATTGATTCTGATCCCGTTTCTCGACCGCGAAGACGAGCGTAAAGGCATCTGGTTCAGCAGCAGCCGGGGAAAGCGGATAGCGGCGCTTTCAGTCTGGGTGGGCGCGCTGTGCGCGGCGGCCTGCGTTGCCTTTCCTGTTACGTTCGGCTGGTTGCGGAACTGGTTTCCCTCCATTCCTCAAATCATCATCATCGCGGTCAATCCCGGCAGTATTTTAACCGTCCTGTATATGGCTTGGTCGCTTTATATCCTGTATACAAGCCAGTCGACCCGCTTAAGCGCCATTGCGCTTTTTACCTGTTTTTTGGTTGGCTTCGTCATTCTGACTTATGTGGGTACGTATCTGCGCGGTCCCAATTGGAACTTTTACTGGAGCCAGTCGCAATGGCCGGCCCATTAAGGAATCCATCATGAAAATCCGAATTCAAGATCATAGCGTTCGGTTTCGCATTTCCCTTCAGGAGGCAAAAATCCTCTTGCGGGAAGGACGCATTGAGTCTCGGACAGAAACTTTCTCGAAGATCGCGAAACAATGTTCTGGCCGGTTTGCGTATGGGATCAAACGATTGGAGAACGAACTGGAAAGCCGTTGTGAAATCCTTCCGGGTTCGATCTGGATATTGCTGTCCCAACGGGATTGCCAGCGGCTGAACGATCCAACAATAGAAGGAATTTATTTGCAGGAAGAAACAGAGTTGGACAAAGGAACAGTTCACCGGTTCATGGCGTTTGTGGAAAAAGACCGTCCGTCAACGAAATGCGACAAACCCGAACTGTGGATTTACGACCATCGCTCCAACGCAACGATTCCAATCCTCAAGCCTGAGGAAGTGGATGCGCAATGAATTAAGGTTATCCCAATGCCTGTTGAAACGATAAATCGAATCGATCGAACCGTAAAACTATGGCTTCTGATCGTCAGCGCGCTGACTCTGATAGCGTTATTGACAGCCGCGCTGAAAGAAAATGCGTTTGCTCCTTGGAAACTCTTGCGAATGCGGTATGCATCCCTCCTGGAGCAGAAAGCCGAGGATGAGCGCGGGCGGGCCATTGCGGATCAATTCGAAATCCGCATTGTACAAAATTATGTTCCCGCGTTGGAAGCGGCGGACCGTTGCATGACCTGCCATCCTGGGATCGACGATCCCCGCATGAAAAACGAAGTCCAACCCTACCGAACCCATCCAGGAGAATATTTATCCCATCATCCCGCCGAACAGTTTGGTTGTACCGTCTGCCACAGGGGACAAGGCCGGGCATTGGTATTTGAGGAAGCTAAAGCCGTCGGCTACCACTGGGATTATCCACTGCTGCCCAACAATCTGGCCCAGTCCTCCTGCGGGCTATGCCATGCGGCGGATGAAGTTCAAGAGCGGGGAGGAGAAAAATACGCCCATGGAAAAGACTTGTTTGAATCGAAAGGCTGCTATTCCTGCCACAAATTGCATGGGCGGGGCGGGAATATGGGGCCGGAACTTGATTCCGTAGGGCTGAAAATCAGGCAAGTGCTCCCAATGGCGCATGTAGAAGGGCCGCATACGTTGCCGCAATGGCTGATCGAGCATTTTGAGGATCCGCAGAAAATCGTCGTCGGCAGCCAAATGAAGCCGTCCCAGTTGAGCCGCGAAGAGATTGTCGCGCTAACAATCTACATGCTGTCGCTTCAAGAAGACCGGGACATCCCTCGTACATATCTGACGGCAGGCAAGATGTTGGAACTGTACAAGCAAGAGCATCCCGATCCTGCCAGCGGAAAAGACTTGTACGACCGGTATTGCGCGGTCTGCCATGATACAGGCGAGTATACGCGATACGATTCGTTTTACGAAAAATTTTTCCCGGCGATTCGAGGCGTCTCTTACGCCCAGATCGCATCGGCGGATTATATCAAAGAGAATATCCGCCTGGGCCATCCGGGGACACTTATGCCGGCCTGGGGGCCGGCGGCCGGCGGGTTAACGGAAGAAGAAACGGATCGAATTGCAACCTATTTGCTGGACGTCGAGATTCCGCCGCATGTAAGGATGGAGACTCGAATGGTTCAAGGAGCCCAGGATCCGTCATTGGATATCAGGGGCGATATCGCACGCGGGGGCATACTGTTCAACAAGCATTGCGCGGCATGCCATTTGAGCGGTCTGGCGCCGGATCTGTTCAATGCGGCGTTTCAACGGACCGCGACGGATGGATTTGTTTTTACCACCATCCTCAAAGGCCGCATCAACACGCCCATGCCGGGATTTATGGCGCCGAATGGCGGCGGCCTGGCGCCGGACGATATTTCCGATTTAACCGACTTCATCTTGAATGCCAATCCGAAGCCGGCGCAAGCGAACCTATCGATGGCAGGCCAGTAAACCAGAGAGGCAAGACGCATGTCCGACTGCAAAAAAACCAAGCGAACGAGGGAACAAATCAGCCGACGGGATATTCTGAAGATCGGCGGCGGTCTGGGGATCGGCAGCCTCCTGTTCCCATCTCCGCTGCCGGCGTTGGAAGAATTCGATATTATCGACGCCGATCCGCTCAAGAAGTATGCCTACAGGGGGTGGGAACAGTTTTACCGCGGCCAGTTTACCTGGGACAGGGTAGTGAGATCGACCCATTCGGCGAATTGCACCGGTTCCTGTTCATGGAAGGTGTACGTGAAAGATGGAATCATGCTGCGGGAAGAACAGGCCGCCGACTATCTGCGCATCAATGAGGATCTGCCTGATTACAATCCGCGCGGGTGCCAGAAAGGGGCGTGTTTTGTCGAATATGTATATGGGGCGCAACGCATCAAGCATCCGCTCATGCGGACCGGCGAACGCGGCGAAGGGAAATGGAGACGGGTGAGCTGGGATGAGGCGCTGGAGTATATCGCCGAAAAAGTGGTCGATAACATTTACAACTACGGTCCCGACGCCAACACGTATTTCTCCGTCATCCCCGCCATGTCTCCGGTTTCGTTCAGCGCCGGCTCGCGATTCGCCCATTATACCGGCGGAGTATTCTGTTCTTTCTATGATTGGTACTGCGATTTGCCGCCAGGAGAACCGATCACGTGGGGAGTGCAGACCGAATCCTGCGAATGCGCAGACTGGTTCAACTCGAAATTTATCATTCTATGGGGCAGCAATATCAATCAAACCCGCATCCCCGACGCGCATTATGCCTGGGAAGCGCGCTATAACGGCGCCAAAGTCGTCTGCATTTCGCCCGATTACAACAGCAGCGCCATACACTGCGATCAATTCATCCGCGTGAATCCGGGCAGCGACGCTATTCTCGCATTAGCTGTCTGCCGCTACTTAATAGAAAATGAACTTTATGACAGCGGCTATGTGAAAGAGCAAACCGATCTGCCGTTATTGGTTCGCAAAGACAATCGCCATTTTTTGCGCGCCTCCGATCTAGGCCAAACCGGCGAACTGGCCGATTCGCAATTTTATGCATGGGATGCGAAGACGAACCAAGCCGTTGCGGTTCCCGGCTGCATGGGAAGCCAGGAACATCATCTGCGTTTGGGAACGATCGAACCGTCGCTGGAAGGAGAGTGGCAAGTTCAACTGGGAGACGGCTCAACCTGTAAGGTCGCCACGGTTATGAGCCTGCTGCGGAACGAAATGAGCGCACCACTCTATTCGCTGGAACGCGCAGCAGAGCGATGCGGAATCCAAGCCGCCGATCTGCAGCATTTCATGCATGAGTTCGCCACTCGAAAACCGGCGATGATTATTCACGGCGCAGGAACAAACCATTGGTACCATAACGATCTGCTGAACCGGGCGATGATATTAATGGCCGCGCTGACCGGCAATGTGGGAAAAAACGGCGGGGGATTCAACCACTACGTCGGTCAAGAGCGCATCTGGCCGGAACATGGATTCAAGATGCTGGCGTTCCCCGAAGGCGCCAAGAAGCAGCGCATGCAAAACATGACGTTATGGACCTACTGTCATTCCAAACAGAACGATCCGCATTTAGTCAACGGAAAGGCCGTGGAGCATTACATTCTGGAATCCGTCCGAAACCAATGGATGCCGCTATGGCCGCAGAATGATTGGAGCGCGTTAACTCCCGATCAAATGCACAATCTTCCGCGCAAGCCCAGAGCGCTGTTCGTATGGCGGGCCAATTACCTGAATCAGGCCAAAGGAAACGAAGCCATCCTGCGGTCGTTGTGGAAAGACCTGGATCTGATTGTCGATATCAACTACCGAATGGATACGACCGCGTTGTACAGCGATGTGGTTCTTCCCGCGTCAACCTACTATGAAAAAACGGATCTGAATTCAACGGATTGTCATTCGTATATGCATCCGTTTTCCAAAGTGCTTGATCCATTGTTCGAATCCAAAACCGACTGGGATATTTTCGCCGCGCTTGCGCAGAAAGTGGCAGAAGTAGTCCGGCGCAAAGGATTGCAGCCGTTTCATGACGAGCCGTTGGATTGGAAACGGGATTTGACGCGGTTGTACGAGGACTGGACGGCGAATGGTTCTCTCGCCAGCGATGAAGCCGCCTGCAATTATATTCTGTCGCATTCCCCGGAAACCAAAGGCATGACCTATCGCTCGATACAAGAGAATCCGAAACGATTTGTTGGCATTGATGAAGAAGCCTGGAACAGCGATATCGAGGATGGACGCGCCTATACGCCCTTTACCCATCAGATAGAAAAGAAGCGTCCCTGGCGGACTCTTACCGGCCGCCAGCAATTCTACATAGACCATCCCTGGTATATCGAATTGGGCGAACAGTTGCCGGCGCACAAGGATCCCCAGGATGATCCGGAATATCCTCTGTATTGGAACACGCCTCACGGACGTTGGTCGATCCACTCCACTTGGCGCGATAACCGGTTCATGTTGCGCCTGCAACGGGGACTGCCGATCGTTTACATCCATCCCGACGACGCCAAAATCCGGCATATCCAGGATAATGACTGGGTGCGGATTTTTAACGGACAGGGGGAAGCCGTCGTCAAAGCCAAAATCCTTCCTGGAGAAAAGCGCGGGCGCCTGACCATGTATCACGGCTGGGAAAAATTTCTCGGCTTCCAGAACGGCGGTTGGCAATCCCTGACGTATATCAAGATCAAGCCGACGCAGTTGATCGGCCATTACGGCCATCTGAATTTCAAACTGAATTATTGGGGACCGACAGGAAACAACCGCGATATCAAAGTCGATGTCGAGCGGTATGACGGCCCCGTCGCCGGTTACGAACCCATGGCCTGACGACCGGCGTACCGCGGCCAACGATAAGGAGCCAATCATGTCAAAACATCAATATGCAATGGTGATGGATCTGAATAAATGCATCGGATGCCAGACGTGCGCCGTCGGCTGTAAAAAGCAATGGACGCATCGCGACGGCGCCGGTTATATGTATTGGAACAACGTTGAAACCCATCCGGGCAAAGGCTATCCCAGGAACTGGCATTCCATCGGCGGCGGATTCGACAGCCGCCGCAATCTGCGCCCCTCGCCTTTGCCGCCTAAGGAAGATTACGGCGAAGCCTACGAATACGATTATCGTCAACGGTTGTTTGGGGGCAAGAACAAACCGGTGATGCCGCATAAGAAGCCAACCTATGGCGCGAACTGGGAAGAAGACGTGGGGGGAATGAATGCCGGCAATCCCTACTTTTTCTATCTGCCCCGAATCTGCAACCATTGCACGCATCCGGCCTGCGTGGAAGCGTGTCCACGGAAGGCGATCTACAAACGGGAGGAAGACGGCATCGTCGTCATCGACCAAGAGCGCTGCAACGGTTACCGGTATTGCATAAAATCCTGTCCGTATAAAAAGATTTACTTTAATGAAGTCGCCGGCAAGAGCGAAAAGTGCATTTTCTGCTATCCCCGCTTGGAAAAAGGGAACGTGAATGCCTGCGCCGCCCAATGTCCGGGCCGGATACGGTTCGTCGGCCTGTTGGACGATGCGGAATCCCCCATCTCCAAACTGGTCAACGACTGGCAGGTCGCATTAGGCTTGTTCCCGGAAAAAGGGACGCATCCCAATGTATATTATGTTCCCCCTTTTAATCCGCCCAAGGACGGACAGGCCGGAAGGAGTCTCCTTGACGATCCACGGCTGCCTCTCGACTATCTGATTTATTTGTTTGGAAAAAAGGTTGTCGCCGCAATCGAGTTTCTGCATCGCGAATTACGCCGGACTCAGCAGGGAGAAAAAAGCGAAGTCCTGCAACTTCTCATAGGCCGTTCCGATCAAGTCCGATACCGGATTGTTCCGGATGCGCTCAGGATGGATGCGCCTGAGGATGTCCGGCGACAGCTCGATGCCCACACAACCGGACCGGCTCTGACGATCATGGGGACGCCATCCACAATCGGACATTTGCCATCCGGGCAAGAGTCTCGTTCCTGCGGCAATACTGCAACCGGCGGCTGCAGATCATGCAACCTCGCCTCGCAGCGTTTAGTCACGTAAAACCGGAGGTCGTCGCAATGAATCATGGAGACAAAACAATGTTTCGCGTTTTTGTCGTTTTTCTCGCCATATTGGCGTCCTTTGGATTTGCGAACGCATCCGATGAAAGCGGCGCGATTCCCTTAGCCGTTCACTCTGCCAGCCAACCAGTCAACGTGGACGAACTGTTGAATCCCAACCATCCCGTCTGGGTTCAGGCCAAAGGGCATTCGCTTCGTTTTCACCGAACCCCGCCGCTGTATTCCGACGGCCCATTCGATGACGGCGAGAGGCCCGAAGCCTCCGTGCAGATTGTGCGGCGTCAATCCGGCGATCTTTATGTCAAACTGCAGTGGAACGATGCCACCGAAGACCTTTTCCGGCAGGGCGATCGGCATCCGGACGGTGGAGAATCCCACATCTATAAAACCCACACCAGCAAGACCGACGCGTTTGGCGATGCAGCCTGCCTGATGGTCCCAAAATCCAGAAAACCGATGGAGAGTTATCCTTCCATGATGATGGGCGATAAAGCCAATCCAGTTGATCTGCTTTTCTGGCAGGCCGGAAGAGGATTTTCCTTGTTGAAAGCGCATGGGCGGGCAACGACCGAAGCATTGAGCGCCGAACTGGCAGGGAAAAGTTACCGTACTCCGCAGGGATGGGTTATCATTTTCGTTCTGACCGATGCCGCCGATTCGATTCCTGTCTGTTTTGCGATATGGGAGGGAAGCAAAGCGCATCGCGATGGATTGAAATACTACAGTCTTTGGTACGAGATCCGATTATGATCCAACTCTCGATTCCCGGACGCGAGGAAACCGCGCTGAACGATTCGCTGACATTTGCGCTGTTGCATTGTTTGTTTCGTTTCCCAACCGGCAATCAATGGGAGTGGATCAACCGGGCGGATGTACGGACTGCTTTGGGCGCATTGTTCCGGCAATACGGCGTTCTGGATAGCGGCGATCCGGAACCGTATCCAGCGTTTCAAAAGGAATATGAAGAGTCTTACATTCGGTTATTCGAGGCCGGCGCGCCCAATCCCCCGTGTCCACTGATTGAATCCTATTGGAATAAACGCGATCCGGTTCCCAGAATTCTGCATGAGAATATTCTTTTTTACAAAACCTTTGGCGTACGGCTGAAAAAGGAAGTTGAAGAAACGGCCGACCATCTGCGATTTCAGCTGGAATTTTACCGTTATCTGGCAGAACTGGCTGCCAAAGCCGCCGCCGATCCAGCGGATGCCGGTCAATACTATCAGATTATGCAGGCGAGGCGGGATTACTTGCAGCGGCATCTTTTGTCCTGGACGCCTCTGGCTGTGGAAGAGATAGAAAAGACCGCTCCTGACGCCTGTTACGCAACTTGGATGCATTTGCTGAGGGCTTGCGCCGACGATCAGTACCGCCGGATCGAAGAGGAATTAAAGGACGGTTAATTGAATGGCCTGGACCTGCAAATACGATATCAATGGATTTTGCGAGAAATTACAAAAAATCTGCCTACCTAACCAAAAAGGCTGTGTTCTGCATAAGCGATTCAAGTTTGTGGAAAACAATACGCCGGAAACGCCTCCCAAAAACGACAAAGGAAATCAAGACAAAAACGGACTGCTGCATGGAGGTTTATGCTAGTGCCATCCACACCGGCTAACACAAAAACAAACTCGGCTCAGGAATGGGCTTCCAGTCTGACGTGCGCAGCCGCGGCTATATTGATGTACGAAAGCATCACCGGTTTGACGATCCTTCTCTTGCCCTTCAGCCTTTTCAACCAATTCGCGGTATTATTGCACACCGCAATCGGCCTGGTTTCGCTTGCGCCCATTACGACATACAGCTGCAGGCATTGGCAGATCCGGCGGCATGGCTCATTCAACCATTACCAGTTGCTGGGCTATGGTTCTATCCTTTTTTTCGCCGTGTGCGCGTTGAGCGGTATTGTTTTAACGGTTCAGGCGCTGATTGGAATCCGAATCGACGCCCTGTGGGACTGGATTCACCTCGCATCCGGTCTGGCGTTCTTAATCCTGCTTGCCATTCATATAGGGATTCTGGCGTTGCGGGGCGGAAGCGAATCCATCTCTACCCGCGATTTGCAGCTTGCCAAATTGCGCTTTTATCGGCGGACGGCGCTGGGTTGTGGAGCCTTGTTCGTTATGACGGTTCTTCCTGCAGTCCGTTATCCGTCAGGGGAGTCTGCGCGGCCCTTTTCGCCGGATTACCACTGGCGCTTTGGTGACGACCGGCCGTTTGCGCCCAGCCTGGCCCGGCTGGATTGCCAGAATGGGGAGGACCGCGTCGTGCAGGCTGTCTTGAAGGAACTGGAGCCTTCCCAGCACAAGCCATTTCTTGAGGCATTTCATATTAATGAGAAAGACCGGCAGGGATTTCGAAAACGCATTGCGGACAGCCTTGCCGACATCAATGCGCTGGAGGCGGTCGAGCCGTCCATCCAGTCAGCCCTGGATGAATTTACATACCAGATACAGCAACGCGGCGCCGTCTCTCCCGACCTGCTGGCCGGATCGGAGAGTTGCGGGACAGCGGGCTGCCACAAGCAGATTTACCAGGAGTGGCTTCCCAGCGCGCATCGTTATTCGTCTCTCGATCATCTGTTTCAACGAACGCAGGAGTTTATGGCCGAAGAAACCAGCCCAGAACAGACTCGTTATTGCGCCGGCTGCCATGATCCCATTTCCCTTTTCGCCGGCGCAAAAAACCAATCCAACATCACCTTGAGCGCAAAAGGAGCGGACGAAGGGGGATCGTGCATTGTCTGCCATAGCATCGTTCAAACCGATACTCAAGGAAACGCCGATTACACTTTGCGTCCGCCCACGCCTTACTTTTTCGAAAAAGAGAGCCATCCAGCCGCCCGATGGCTCAGTCATTTTCTGATTCGCGCCTATCCCCGCCATCATGTCGAATCGTACTCCCGTCCGTTGTACAAATCCCCGGAATACTGCGGAGCCTGTCATAAACAGTATATCGACAAGGAAGTGAATACGGATATCGGAAGAGTGCAGGGACAGAACCAATACGACAGTTGGCGCAAAAGCCGCTGGTTCGACGAAGCGAATCCCCGGCAATCTCTGACGTGCCGGGAATGCCACATGCCGCTGCAGGACAGCCAGGATCCGTCGTCCGGCGATCCGTCGGATTTTAACCGCAGCCGGAGTGACCGGAAACACCGCAGCCACCGATTTCTGGCATCGAATCAATATATTCCGCTTTACCACGATCTGCCGAATGCCGAACTGCACACAAAACTGACAGAGCAATGGTTGCGCGGCGAATACGATATTCCAGAAATAGCTGACCGATGGACCAACGGTCCGGCGGTTCAGATTGAAATCGCTGCACCCAGTTCCGTTAAAGCCGGAGCTATGGTTCCTATACAGGTTATACTGGTCAACAACAAAGCGGGACATGATTTTCCAACCGGTCCCCTGGATATGATCGAGTCCTGGTTGGAAGTCAAAGTTACGTCTTCGACGGGAGAGATTGCCTATCACGCCGGGGCGTTAGACGCGGGAAATGACGTTTTGGAATCGCCGGTCATCTTCAAATCCATCGGCTTCGACCGCAAGGGAGATTTGATCGACCGGCACAACCTGTGGGATCTGGTCGGCGCCAAATACAAGCGGTCCATGTTTCCCGGTTTCACCGACACCGTGAACTTGGAGGTTTTCTGCCCTTCAATAGCGAAAAAGCATGCGGCTCAGTCTCCGGTGCGATCCGCTGCTTTCGAAATGATCCTTGCGGATACCGTTCAGCCTGGATATATGACTATCGAAGCCATCCTTTGGTACCGTAAGGCAAACGCCGTTTTTTTGAGGCGAATCTATGGCGTCGATACGCCGATCCGAGCGCCCATTACGGATATATCCCGCGCAGTATCCGAATTGACGATCGAAGGGTAATGCGACATTGTTTCTAACCAGACGCCGAAAGCGGATCGCTCTATGGACGTTGTTTTCGGCCAGCATAACGGTTATCGCCGTTCTACTGGCGTATCTGTTGTACGACCGTCCGGATTCCGTCCTGCAAACGGGGGATGGTCCGGTTGAAGGCATCACCAATATCCATGCCAGAACCGAAGCGGAAGCGCGTGATTCTTTTGCCTTTTCAGAATGCGCTGCGGCATCGGGAATCCATTTCCAGCATTTCCCGTATCGGCGCAGTTCGGTTATCGTGGAGGACATGGGATCCGGACTGGCCTGGGGGGATTACGACAACGATGGCGACGCCGATCTGTTTTTGGTCAATTTTTCTGGCCCCATTATCGATCATTTCTCCCAAGAAAATTCTCCTCACGCTCACGCCCTTTATCAAAACCAGGGAGATGGAACGTTCATAGATGTCAGCGCCGAAGTCCGCATAAACATACCTTCCTATGGAATGGGCGCGGCCTGGGGGGATTATGACAACGATGGCGATCTGGATATATACATTACCAACTATGGACCGAATTTTCTTTTCCGGAATAATGGCGACGGTTCATTTTCCGAAATCTCGGAACAAGCAGGCGTTAATGACGGTCTTTTCGGATCAGGCTGTATGTGGGGAGATTACAACCGCGATGGGTGGATCGATTTGTACGTATGCAATTATGTGGATTTCGTCTTTCGCGAAGCCGACCGGAACCGCAAGACGGAGTTTAAACGCGCCGTCTATCCATACACCCTGAATCCGTCCTCCTATCAACCTCAACCCAACCGATTGTACCGGAACAACGGAGATGGAACCTTTACCGATGTCGCCGAAAACCTTAATGTACACAATCCCGAAGGCCGCAGCCTCTCGGCGGCCTGGGTGGATTTCGATCTCGATGGGAACGTCGATTTGTATATAGCCAACGACGTTTCAAGCAACGCCTTATATAGAAACAAGGGCGTCGGCGCGTTTGAAGATATCAGCTCTTCATCGCTGACGGCGGATTACCGGGGAGCTATGGGAATCGCGGTGGGGGATTTCGACCGGGATTCGGATTTCGATATGGTGATAACTCATTGGCTGGCTCAGGAAAATGCGCTCTACGAAAATATGCATTCGCTCATGTCTTCGGAGAAAGATGCAGACCAGCTGTTGTTCTTCACCGATGTATCCGATGAATTCGGATTGGGCCAGATATCCCTGGACATGGTCGGCTGGAGTACTTCCTTCGTCGATTTCGACAACGACGGATTGCTGGATTTGTGGGTATCGAACGGCAACACGCTGGAGGATCCCAACGATTCATCTCAACTTCTGCCCCAGCGCTTTTTTCTATTTCGTCAGCGGCCAGACAAAGGATTTATCGAAATAGCGCGGTCATCGTGCGATTATTTTGCCAAACCGCTGGTTACTCGAGGCGGAGCCTACGCCGATGTCAACAATGACGGCAAAATGGACATCGTCATCCAGCAGCATGGATCAAGCCCGCTGTTATTTCTCAACAAAACGCAAAACAAAAACAATTGGATACAACTGGAATTAAGGCAACAATCCGTGAATATATTTGCTCTTGGCGCGCGGGTGGCCGTCAGGACCAGAGAAGGCATCCAAACACAGCAGGTTGGTTCTCAAGGATCATACCTGTCTCAGAATCAGACGATTCTCCATTTTGGAATCGGAACGGAATCAGTCATCGAAGAAATAATCATTCATTGGCCGGATGGGACAGTAGAAAGGATCGATCAAGTCAATGAAGTAAATAAAAAAATTACGTTGATCCATTAGAATGGTTTCCCAAAATGCGCAAGGATTCGATTTATGACAATTCTCGATCCAATTGCATCGGAATCAAGGTAATAGGTATCGATATATGCAATTGTTCGTCTGCTTGCCAACTTCTCATCGCCTCTAGCGCACTAAAAACTTGAAACTATACTACCTGTTTTTGTCTAGACAAAGGGATACGCATAAGAGTGATTCTTCATGGACCGTCGTTTCTGCGATTCCATAGCGGTTCTGGGCATTTGCGGTCGGAGCGGTTCAGGAAAAACAGCTTTGATTGAAATGGCCCTGCCTCATCTGCAAAAAGCAGGCATCCGCACGGCTGTTATCAAACACGCCTCCCATCGGATTGAAGCCGACAGTCCCGGTAAAGACAGCGGCCGCTTTTTCCGGCAGAAATCCGATGTCCTGATCCACACTCCCACTGAATTGATGTTCCGCGCTCACAAGCCAGAGGATTTTTCTCTACAATACGCGATCCGGGAACTCAGCCGTTGCTATGATCTGATCCTGGTCGAGGGCCACAAACAAACGCTATTGCCCAAATTCTGGCTGGCCAGCCGATCGGATCAACTCCCCGATGGGATCGCCGAACCGGTCATTCAGATACTCTCCCCCGAATGCGGCCGCCTGTCAATTTTGTTAAATCACATCCAGAAGGAGCTGCCTCGCATTCTGCATCAGACGCCGCTTTACGGCGGCGTTCTCATCGGCGGCAAAAGCCTCCGCATGGGATCGCCTAAGCATCTGCTGAATAAAGATGGCCTTACCTGGCTAGAACGAACCATCGAGATTCTTCGCCGCAGAACCGCCCGGAATGTCATTATCGGAAACGGCGATATCCCCCCCAGTTTGAATGGCCTTCTGCGGCTGCCCGACGCCGAAGCGTGCAACGGGCCAATGGCGGGCTTGCTATCGGCGATGCGGTGGGCGCCTCACGCTTCATGGATCATCTGCGCTTGCGATATGCCGAATTTGTCGCCCGATTCGCTCGAATGGCTTTGCCAGCAGCGCCGCGCGGGGCGATGGATTGTGATGCCTTCAATCGCTGATGATCGACATGTGGAACCGCTATACGCCTATTATGATTTCCGGTCGGCCTCCCTGCTGGAACGGCAATTGGCGGAAGGCAATTTTAGACTATCCGATCTTGCCCGCCATCCAAAAACAGCAGTGATTCAGCCGCCTGCTGAAATCCGCTCATCATGGCGTAACGCAAATTCAGCGGAAGATTTGTCTCCGATCAGCTAATAGACGCCCCGAGACGAATGAAGGACGAGAGGGGAAAACAACAGGCATCATAACCAAAATCCGTAAAAGCGGCTTGCCGGATGAACGATTTTGAGAAGTTTTTTTTGATCCCTAATCGGTTTTCGAAAAAATAGGATTAACTCCATATAACGGACATGCCGTCGAGTTTGGCTGTGGGTATGGAATCATTCCAATACCGGCGACAAAAATCATTCCTGGAATCGTTTAAGCGTTCGATATCGACCTGGAAATAGTAGGGAGTACTACCGCTAAAGCGCATAAGCATGGATTTACACCGATTTTCACAGCCACCCTAACCTTCAGAATTAGGCCAAGATTTTGGCCGTGAGGGAAAAGGTCTTGGCGGTAAAGATTATCTTCAATGTCCGTCCCTCCAGCCAGGGGACGGCGATCGGTTCTTGAAGTTTCTTGACGCCCAGCAAGATGGACGTATGCGCCCGCTTGCGAAACCGAACCTCGAAATTTTGCCCATCGAAACGAACTCGTCCGGGCATGTCCACAAAGCGGCGAAAGAGATCGGGAGCGAGTTTATTTTCGAAGCGCGGCAAATCCTGCGCGAAGCGGCGATACAACAAACTGGCCATGACGCTCAGCAGGAGATCGAAAAAGATTCGGATCATGATTGGCGAGGAGAGCGCGTTGAGGAATTCACCCAACGAGATG
Source organism: Candidatus Omnitrophota bacterium (assembly GCA_040755155.1). NCBI lineage: Bacteria > Pseudomonadati > Candidatus Omnitrophota > Candidatus Omnitrophota bacterium. Next base: position 42,369 of record JBFMBP010000002.1, read on the forward strand.
GGCTTTTTTTGATTGATAATCAGACCAAGGTTTCCTTCATCTTCCAAGACGCGGTATTTGTTGAGCGCACGCTGGGCAATGGTCTTGCTGCAAGTCTTCAGCGACTTGCGTACACGCCGTCCTTCGTACTGAAACTCAACGTACCAGACGTGTCCATTATTTGGCATTTTGCGTTTCTTGAGATGAGCCATGATAAGCAGGTTATAAATGAAGCAGCGGAGAGGGAAAAGGGGCTACTGTACCCAAAAGTGTACCCCTGAAGGGGGTATAAAGTCAAATAAAAAGAAAGTAGGAGAACGAATGGGAAACTTGACAACTTTTTGATTTTATTGGATTTATATATGGGGGAAAATTAAGCGGGAAACGGGGTTCGAACCCGCGACCCTCAGCTTGGGAAGCTGATGCTCTGCCAACTGAGCTACTCCCGCTTGCTTTGATTCTTCTCTTATTATCCGTTCGTCTAGTTTTCAGTCAAGTGATTTTTCATTGCTTCCGCGAATTCTCTACGGAAACTAGAGAGTTTCGTTATTCGCAAAAAATTCGGGATAAAGGGTTTTCGCGCATTCCGGACACAGGCTGTGGGTGAAATCGGCTTCGGAGTGGTTTCGGATATAGGCTTCCAGTTGATTCCAGTAACCTTTGTCGTCGCGGATTTTTTTGCAGGCGGAACAGATGGGAAGGAGGCCGCTTAATTGTTTCACTTTCGAAAGGGCTTCTTGCAGTTCGCCGATTAGCCGTTCCTTTTCTCTCTCCGCCGCTTTGCGTTTGGAGATGTCGCGTCCGCTGCCTCGGCGGCCCAACCATACTCCTTCGGAAGAAAAAACGGGTTGACAGCAATGTTCGATCCAACGCACCTCGTTATTCTTCGTAATGATGCGAAATTCCACCGTATGGGCGCCGCTTTCATCTAACTTGTCGGGGAAGTGTCCCTTCGCAACATGGCGGTCTTCGGGGTGGATGATGCCGACGTACAGTCCCGGATCGTTGACGAAGGCTTCGGGAGGATACCCCGTAATCCGTTCGCAGGAGGGGGAAACGTAAAGGAAATTGCCGTCGGTTCCCAGCCAGAATTCCCAATCGTAAGTGAAATCGGCGACGGTCCGGTATCGCTCTTCGCTGTCCTTCAAGGCTTTTTCCGTCTTCGATTTGTAGATGGCCATCTCGATGTTGGCCTGTAGTTCTCGTTCTTCGAAAGGTTTCAGAAGATAGCCGTACGGTTCGGTGATTTTCGCCCGTTCGAACAGTTCCTTGTCGGCGAAAGCCGTAATATAAATGACGGGAATGCCGAATTGGGATCGGATGCGGTTCGCCGCTTCGACGCCGTCCAACGATCCGCTCAAGACGATGTCCATTAATACGAGATCGGGCCGCCGTTCTTCGAGGAGTTGAATCGCCCGTTCGCCGGACGAAACGACGTCGAGCACGCTATATCCCAAATCCGTCAATTGATTTCGCAGGTTTTGCGCGATGATGAATTCGTCTTCCACTACTAACAAGTTCGCTTTTGTCATGTTATGTCCGCCTTACCGCGCGAATCGAGATTCGATCGCTGCAATACCGCCGACTCGCGGCGAGATTGGGTATTTAAATCCATTCCAACCAGAACATAAAAAACTATATCATAAAAATGCGAGAATATTGTTCTTCTTCTTCCCTCAAGGAAAGAATTTGTTCAAAAGAAGGGAGGGCGAGGCTCCCGCAGAGCCTCATTGAGGCAATGGCTCGCCAGGAGGCTCGCCCTCCCTTCCAATTATCACTCATGCGGTGTATCTGGGAGAAAGGATACGTTGATTATTGATGAGGCTTGCCCTCCCTTCCTATTGTCTCTCACGTCTTGAGGCGAATTCGGAATTCCGTCCCTTCATGGCGATGGATTTCCATTTCTCCATTCAATTGATGCTTAACCAATCCATGCGCAAGTTTCAGGCCTAGCGAAGTAAGGTTTTCCAAATCGAAATTCTCCGGCAAGCCGACGCCGTTGTCTCGTACGACGATTTCGACGCCGTTTTCGAAAACGACGCGGAGGACGACGGCGATTTCTCCATCGCGATCGCGGGGGAAGGCGTGCTGCAAGGCGTTGGAGATCAGCTCGTTGAGGATTAAGCCGCAGGGGATGGCTACGTCTACAGCCATAGGAATATCTTCGATATCGATTTTCAACGAAATCCTTCCCGGATTAATGTTGTAGGAATGAAAGAGGGAGACGACAAGATCGTTGACGTAGTCTTTAAAATGGATTTTCGCCAAATTTTTCGATTGATACAATTTTTCGTGAACGAGAGACATGGAACGGATTCGATCCTTGCTTTCGTTCAATATTCTTATACTGTTTGCATCTTTCGTATAATTGCGTTGAAGATCGAAGAGACTGGCGATCACCTGCAAATTATTTTTCACCCGGTGATGGATTTCTCGGAGAAGAACTTCTTTTTCCCGCAGGGAAGCCTCGATTTTTTGCTCCATCCGCTTACGTTCGGCGATGTCGCGCACGAACGATTGAATCACTCCCCCATTCTCCTTGGATACGAGCCGGGAACTGACGCTGACGGGGATGACGGTCCCATCCTTCGACAAAGATTCCGCGTCGAAAACCAGTGCTCCTTTTTCGATGATTTGTTCAATGAGGGAGGGGAACTCCCGCTGGGTTTTTTCCGTACAGAAAATATGAAGATTTTTTCCTACGATTTCGTACTTCTCGCATCCGGCCATTTTGCATGCGGCGTCGTTGATGTCGATCACATCGCCCGAGAAAGTATGAATCCAGATTCCATCGTTGATGTTTTCGATGATCGAGCGGTATCGGCGTTCGCTTTCCTGCAAGGCTTTTTCCGCCCGTTTGCGTTCGCTGATGTCGCGGGCGATGCCGCAGAGGCCGAAAATTTGGCCTTTTTCGTTGTATAGAGGGACTTTCGTAACATGGAACGTGCTGTCGATGCCATCTATGGTTCTCGAATCCTCTTCTTCGACGACTTCGCCTTCCAAAACCCGTTTGTCGATTTCTTCAATATGGCGCGCAATGGGGAGAGGAAAGAGGTCGTCGTCGGATTTGCCAATAACGTCCACTTTGGAAAAATCGAACAAATCCTGGAAAGCTTTGTTCACGGTAACGTATTTGCCTTGCGCGTCTTTCATGAAAATGGCGTCGACGGCGCCATCGAAGATCGCTTTCAGTTTGCCTTGACTTTCTTGCAACGCTTCTTCGGCTTGTTTGCGCTCCGTGATGTCGGAGATGATGCCGATGCACTTCAAGGGTTTGTCTTTGCCGGAACGGATAAATCGGCCTCGATCCATCCAATGCAGAATGGTTCCGTCCTTCCTGCGAACGCGGTATTCGCGGGAATAAGGTTCCCACTCGTCCATTTGACGATTCATCCAAGCCAAAACCCAGCAGCGATCGCCGGGATCGATGATGTTTTCCCAGGCTTCTTCCGTGCGGGGGAATTGATCGGGAGCGAAGCCCAGCGTTTCATCGATTTTACCGTACCAGTCTCGCCGTCCTTGGGGAATGTTCCATTCGTAAATGATGTCGAAAGCGCTTTCCACCGCGACGCGGAATCGTTCTTCCGACTCGCGCAGCGCCTCTTCGGCGCGAATGCGAACTTCAATCTCTTTTTGCAAGCGTTCGTTCAAGCGATCGAGAACGGCGGTGCGTTCTTTGACTCTTCTTTCCAAATCGTCATGCGCCGCCGCCAGCGCCAATTCCGCTTTTTTCCGCGCCGTGATGTTCCGGCTGATATTGGCCGCGCAAGCGATTTGACCGTCCGCGTTGCGGATGGGATAAATCTGATCGGAAAACCAAAACGTTTCGCCGCAAAAGGTTTTCCGGTTTTCCACCATTATAGCTTGGCCGCTCCGAGCGACTTTTTGGATTTGCTCTTTGAGAGGAGCGGCTTCTTCCGGAGGCAGAAGGTCGTAGGGCGTCTTCCCCAGAATTTCCCGCCGATCGATTCCAAACCGGCTGGGGCCGTGGAAATAAAGGTATTTGCCTTCGAAGTCGTGCAGGGATACGATATCTTCCGAGTTTTCGATCAACAGCCGCAAGCGCTCTTCGCTGTCGCGCAGCGCCTCCTCGAACCGCATCCGTTCCCGATCCCACCGGTCGCGTTGCAGACGGGCGTGAAGAACCGGCGCGATATTGGAAGCGAGCGTCTCCAGCAGGGCTTGGTCTTCTTCGTTATAATCCGTCTCTTTATTGGCGGCGAGAAATTGACCGATCAACTCGTCTTGATGAAGAATGGGCGTGGATATGGCCCGGAAAACGGGGACGTGACCCTCCGGCGTTTGCATCAGTTGGTTGGATAGGTTCGTCTTTTTTTCTATTAACGATCGGCCCCATAAGCCTCCCCATTGGTCGCGGGGAAAGACGACGCTTTTTCCCTGCATCCGGCATTTTTCCCATATCTCCTCCGTGAAGGAGGCGCAGACCAAGTCCCCTTGTTCGTTGATGTAGCCAAAAACGCCATATTGGCTGTCCATGGCTTCCAGGATCACCTGCAAGACCTTCGCGTAAAGTTCGTCGCCGGGAACGGTGAGAAAAATATCGGCGATTCGATTGCGCATTTCCAGTTCCCGTTCCGACTTCCGCAGCGATGCTTCCGCCAGCTGGCGTTGGAGAATCTCTTGATGCAGTTGACGATTGGCGTCTTCCAACTTGGAAGTGCGTTCTTCCACGCGCCTTTCCAAGTCCGTCTGAGTCTTAAACAGCGCCTCTTCCGCTTGTTTTCGCTCCGTGACGTCGATGACGGCGATTTGATGGGCGGGTTTTCCCCGGTAGACGATAGGACTGGCGGATTGCTCGATCCAGATCGGCGAACCGTCTTTGCGGAATCCGCGATAGGCGTAACGCTCCTCGGCGTTCTCAACCGCCTCTGTTCCGTTGAAATGCTTTTGAAGCATTTCTTGATCTTCGGGGTCTATGGCGGTTTCCAATTCATTCGGCGTCAATGCGAGCAATTCTTCCAATGAATATCCGCTGAGCCGGGCGGCGGCGCGATTGGCGAACACGATTCGTCCATCCTGCAGGATCAACAATCCTTGTAAAGAATGATCGACCAGGGAACGGTAGGCTTCTGCGGATTTGAGCCACTCTTGAGTCAGCCGATGAACCATCGCGCTGAAAACGGTGACGATTGCAATTACCCCCGTCAAGGTATAGAAAGAGGCGTTATAGTTTTTGACGATGGAGAGGAGAACCCAGACGCAGACGCCGCACATGACGAAACATAAGGAAAGATACATCCAGCTGGGATGACGGAAAGCGGAATAGAAGACAAGCGGTATAAGAAAGACGAGCATTTCGTCAATATGGGAATTGCCGGTCTTTCGATGCAAAAAAATCAAGAAAAAACCGTAAAGGATAATGACCAGGCTATGAAAGATCAATACAGAAACTTCTCTCGGAAATCGCCTGGAAGTGCTCACGCCATTCTCCCTTGAAGAAATCATGCGCATTATACCTATATTCATTCTATCGGCGCAGAGGATTTTGTCCAAAAGAAAAAGTGCAGACTAAGGTGCACCCCATACTGGCGGCGATCTTTCCGATTGGGGACGTCGGAAGGGAGGTTACGCCTCCTTACGATGTCCCGGCAGCGTCTCCCATAACGTAAGAAACAGAATTTTTAAATCGAGCAGAATAGACATGTTGTTGATATAGGCGAGATCGTACCGAAGCTTATGCTCGACGGGGGAATTGTAGAAGCCGTGAATTTGCGCCAATCCCGTCATGCCCGGCCGCACCGATTCCCGCAGACGGTAGGCGGGAATCTCTTCTTCGAAGCGCTGGGCGAAATGAGGACGTTCCGGCCGCGGTCCCACCAGGCTCATTTCACCGCGCAACACATTGATCAGCTGGGGCGTTTCGTCCAAATGCCAGCGCCGCAAAAAACGTCCCACAGGCGTGACGCGAGGGTCTTCCTCCCAGGATAAGACCGGTCCGGTTTCCGTTTCGGCGTCTATGTACATTGTGCGAAATTTGTAAAGAGTGAAGTATTTTCCATCTTTCCCGATCCGTTCCTGCCGATAAAAAAGAGGTCCCGGACTGCTGGTTTTGATGGCGATGGCGATGAAGGGAGACAAAATCGAGAGAAAAAGGAGCGTAATGGCGGATGCGGCGATGTCGATCGTCCGCTTGACGAAAACGCCCCAATCGCTCAACGATCCCGAATCCACGTTAATAAGCGGGATGCCCGCCACCTGTTCGATTTCCACCTGTCCGATGGTCACTTCGTACAGTTCGGGAAGCAGCCGCGTTTTACATCCCGTCGCCTGGCAGGCGGAGATGATGTCCAACAATTCCTGGCGGTTTGCTATCTGGCTGGTGACGATGATTTCGTCGATCCGATGCTGTTCCACAAGTTGGCGCAAGTCGCTCATTTTTCCCAGAGTGGGAGAACCGTTCGCCCGGCTTTCGATATCGTCGTCCACCAAACCCACGACTTCGTGACCTAATCTCGAATACTGTTGAATGTCGCGTTGCACGCTTTCGCCCAACGCTCCCGCTCCCACGATGAGAATCCGGGTGCGGTCGTAAGCCCAACGCCTGCGTCTTTCCAAATACAAGATGCGCCATAGAGCGACGCCCGCCCAACTGAATAAATAATTCAAGGCGACGATGGATTGAGATATTTCATAGGAAGGGAAGAGATATTTCCCCGAGTAGAGAATCGTCAGATACTCGATGGCGTGGGCTGAGAGCATCGATGCGCCTGTAATATAAAGAACATCGAAACTCGTGAGGCTGCGGCTGAAGTTGTATAATCGGAAAACCATCAGCGAACCGAGGCGGATGAGAAGGATCGGCAGGATTAATTTAAGATAAATCGCACTGTTTTCGGGACGAAATTCTTGAAACCGGACCAGAAACGATAAGGCGAGAGCGGAGGGTACGACGATCGCGTCTATTATCAAAAATTTCCACAATGGGCCTTTGGGGGCGCCTTTTTTCGGCATGGGCATCTATCCATCGATCGATCCTTCCATACGGAGGATCGAGATATTCAATATTTCTTATTAATTCATTAACGCGCAAAGGCCGTTTTCCGATAAATAGGCCATCTTACATTTCCTCTCCCAAAGGGGGAGAGAATGGAAATGCGAAACATGAGTTATTAAATCGATATATGGGAATTACTTTACCATCGTCTTGGCAATCCCCCAAGCCGCTGTCAGATTCAGGATGACAATCGCGACGAACCATGTTATAAGAGCCGTGGGAAAAGAGCAATCGGCGCCGCAAAGCGCCGTCATGACGATGGCGGAACGGCGTAATGAAACGATCATGATGAATCAAGATTCGCTTCCATCGGCGCCAGCCTTAACGAAAACGGATGGCTGGTTTATTTTGTTACTGGCTTTTTTGGCGGTAATGTTTCATTATCCGATCGTTTTTCAGGGACATCTTCCTCTGGATGAAGATTCGCTTCTTTTCTTTTATCCTCTTCGCTTATTGCACGCCGATCCCTTTGTTGGTTTATGGGACCCTTATTTATTCTGCGGTTATTCCCGCGACGACAATCCGCAATCCCAACTCTTATATTGGCCCAATTTCATCATGAAGATTTTTCCTTCGCCCTTTGGGTGCGGTTTATTGTTGATCGGCCATTTTATGCTGGGGGGCGGATTGATGCTCCTTTTGCTGAGAGGATTGGGATTACAGCCGCCAGCGGCGTTTTTCGGCGCATTGGCGTTTCTTCTGAGCGCGTTTTGGCGGTGCAAGATTGCGAATATGGGATTGCTCGAAGGCGTCAGTTGGCTTCCGGGATTGCTTTATTTCTATCTTTCCGCCCTGGAAAGGAGAAAGTGGGCGCCATGTTTGCCCGCGGCATTCTTTTTATCCATGACGATCCTGGCGGGCGTTCCCCACACGGCGGCTTATGCTTTTCTGTTTCTGGCGATTCTTTCGATTTTTTACGGCGGACGCCGATCGTCTTCTCTTTTTGCGGCCGGCGCGTTGATCCTCACGGCGGGAGCGTCCATTCTGCTGACAGTTGGGATGTGGCTGCCCGCGCTTCTCAACGTTGGCGAGACGCTGCGCGGACGATTGGATTACGCCGAGGCGATGGCGGGTTCACTGGATTGGCGCCAATTATGGAAATCGTTTTTCGGCGGCCTTTCGCAGCAGGAAATTTCCCGATGCGATCCTTGGGAAGGGACCTGTTATATCGGAATCACGGCTCTTTTCTTCATCCCGGCGGGATGGAAGCGCGTTTCTTCACCATTGCGTTATGGATTGGCTTCCGCCGCGGCGTTGGCGGTTCTCTTGACCTTGGGAGACGACGGTATTCTCTCCCGCTGGCTTTACGATTGGCTTCCCGGCTGGGATCGGTTCAACTTACCCAACCGTTCGCTGCTCATGGCGGCTATCGCGCTTCCTATCTTTTCCGCCTATGGCTTTCAGGCATGGACGGAAGATTCGGAGAAATCCCGCCGCGTCTATTATTTCTTATGGGCGGCAACGTTGATATGTTTATCCGTCTATCTTCTCGCGGCGGCATTCGATCCTTGGGTATGGCGGACGACGGTTCATTCCGCCATGACGAAAACCTTCATTCCCGACTCGCTCTCCGACGGACGATGGGCTTTTCTGATGTTTTGTTTCTGGGCGGCATTGACCGGCTTCGTTCTTCTCGCCCTATATGCCAAAAAAATCCGGCCGGGCTTGGCGAATTGTCTTTTATGTCTATTACTGATCGCCCAATCGATGCAATACGGCCAGCGTCTTTTTTTGCAAACCGCGGCGCCCGATTTCTTCGATCCCCCCGCGAGCGTACAAAACATTCAAAAGAAAACGACGCCGAAGGAGTTGCATCGCGTATGCGGCTTTGCTCCCTTCATCGATGTGGGAAGCGACGTGCGCGTGAAATGGATACGTCCCGCCCTCATGCACCGCCTTTCCGATGTTTACCGGCTTTATGACGTTCAAGGCTACGATCCCGCCGCTCCCCGACGTTACGCCGAACTCCTGCGCGCCTGGGGGGGGCAATCCCCCGCCTCGGATCCGAATCGTACGGTGCGGCTGAAGACGCTGCCCCCCGCTTTGCTGAATTTGTTGGGAGTGCGGTATGCGATCGGTTATCCCCACTACGAATCGCTTTATACGGGCCGTAGCGATCAGGCCGGTCCCTGCCATTTGGAAACCGCTCCCGCCGAACCTATCACGGCGGAGGCGATTCAATTCCGTTGGCTGATGGCGGGCGCTTTGGGCTTGGCTCAAGGCTCCGAAGCGGGCCGCGTCCGCATCCTGCGCGCCAGCCAGGCGGTGGAAACGTTTCCCATCCGCGTGGGCGTGGATATCGCCAATTATGTTTTGGAGAACGCCCGGCATCGCCCCGCCGGCGAATACCGCTGGTTTCCCATACCCAGCGAGCGGGGTTATACGCAGGTGCGGCAATATCTAGCCTATTATCCTTTCAGCGCCACACGGGAAGTCGATCGCGTCGCCGTGGAATTCGACGCTCCCGTCCGTTATTCTCTCTTTGAAATCGCTCTCATGACGGAAGATAAAAATGGACTTGTCCTTTCCCCCGAAAAGGGCGAGTTGCCAATCTATGAAAATCCATCCGCTTTTCCCGCTGTCTACTTGACCCGCAATCTTTTTTGGTATGAAAACGCGGATGAAATTATCGCCGGATCGAACCAGCGCCAGCCGGGAGAGGAAATCCCGGCGTTCTTGCATAAGGGCGATGAGATCGTCATGGAAAAGTCTCCCTTGCAAACGGAACAATCCGCCGAAAACGCCGTCGAATTCACCCGTCCAGATTCCGACCGTTTCTTTATTCATGTCAAGGCGAAATACGACGGCCTTCTGGTCGTTACGGAGAATTATTCGCCCTCTTGGCGGGCGAACGTCGACGGCAAGCCTTCTCCCATCGTCCGCGCCAATTACGCTTTCATGGCGTTGCCGGTAGCCAGCGGCGAGCATACGATTCAATTGATATACTCGCCTCGGCCCTATTACATCGGATGCGCCATCAGCGCGGCGGCGTTGACGGTTTTGCTTTTGTTGATGACTCTATCCGCACGGGATTGGTTAAAGCCCGCCTCGCATAGAACCTCATGGAGCGAGTTCAAAGAAATTTATGAAACTGCCCGGCATTCCGCCGATTGAATAGGCGGTTTTGGAGACAATCAATGATCGACGGCAAGATTCGGAAAAACATCCGGCAGTATCTGCAATCGCAACGGAAGGAAATGATCGAATGGACGCAGCGGTTGTGCGCTTTTGCGACGGAGAATCCTCCCGGCCGGGATTACGCGCCCTGCGTGGATTTTCTCGACGCCGAGGCGCGTTCGGCAGGATTGAAAACGAAAATAATAAGAGTCCCCTTGGCGATCCAAAAACAACTGGCGCCGCCGGAAACGTGGGATTATCCACGGCTTAATCTGATCGCCCGCTGGAACGTTCGCGCTTCCCAAACGCTGCACTTCAACGGCCATTACGACGTAGTGCCAGTCTCTAGCGATTGGAAGACCGATCCTTATGCGCCTGTAGTCAAAAGTAAAAAACTCTACGGACGGGGAACCAGCGATATGAAGGGATGCCTGGCCGCCATGATCTACGCCGTCAAGGCGTTGAGAACCTGTGGCTTGCAGCCCGCCTGGAACCTGGAACTTTCCTTCACTTGCGACGAGGAGATCGGCGGCGAATGCGGCGCGGGCTATATCGTGAAAAATAAAATCGTACGCCCCGACGCCGCCGTCGTCTGTGAGGGGGGATCGGAAGACCTCATCGCTTACGGCCATCGCGGCGTTTTTTGGGCGGATGCGACGGTTTTCGGAGTCTCGGGCCACGGCTCCACGCCCAGCAGCGGCGTCAACGCTTTCGAAAAGGGGATGCGATTGGCCGAGCGTTTCCGCGCCATGCACGAGAGAGTCTCCGACCGCCAATCGGCTTATGTCATGAGCAATCCGGAATACAAACATCCCAGCCTGACGATGGGCGGGCTCGCTGAAGGCGGCGCGAAAGTGAATACGATTCCCGACCGCTTCCACTTTACCATCGACCGCCGCCTGATTCCTGAAGAGAACATCGCTCAAGTCCAAAGCGAATTCGAAGCCGAGATACGAGAGATGAAAAAAGAAGACAAACGATTCAAAGCCAAACTGGAAACGATCGAAGGATTCAACGCCGGCATCACCAATCCCAACTCTTCGATATGCAAAATCGCTCAAGAAGCTGTCAGCGGCGTCCTTGGCCGGGAAGCGAAATTGCTTCTCTTCGGCGCTTTCACCGATTTGCACTTTTTCACCAACCAGGGCCGATGCCCGACCATAGGCTATGGCGTCAGCGGAAACGGCATTCATAGCAGCCGCGAATATCTCGATATCCCATCTCTGGTTGATACGGCCGCCGTCTACGCCGAAATCGCGCTGAGAATGCCGCGATAGCTGCCTCCATCCGATGGCTGCATCGAGATAGGAAGAAGTGAGATTGCCATTTTTTTAATTTTTGAGGAAACAGCGTCCGGATGGCCTTTGATTCTGAAAAATGAAGAGCTATCATAACCGAAAATCTTGTATTGTAAGCGTCGAAATTTTGTTGCAAACACAGAAGAGTATAGGAGATAATGTTCGATTTTTTATTGGATTGAATTCGCCTTTCCTTTAGGGAGTCTATGATTGGTTGAGCTCCGTGGAAATCGGCGTTCATTATGTTGCTATGGCCTGGAAGAAATCTTGACATAAGGAATTCGAGCATCAGAGAATCAGTAGAAAATCTAAAAACGGGGGATTTTTGATTTAAATTGGAAATACCGGTTGCAATTCACGCGGAACCATGATAAAGCGTAATAAAGATTGGTTTGATTTGTTATCCCAACTATTGGAGGTATCGCAAAAATGGAGGAGAATAAGTTAGGAATTAGCGAAGACTGGTTAGCGGTATGGATTGGATTATTTATCTTCCTTCTTTCCTTGGGAGTCTTTGCCGATGTCGATCTTCTGGGATGGGTTATTACAACTTCCATCTGGACCGATATCACAAAGGCTTTGAAACCCGTATCCGCCAACTATGCCTGGCTCGGAGCGATCCCATCCCTTATCGCCACTTATGTTTTCTTGGTGGCAGTATTATCCATAGGCGCAATAGCTTTAAAAGCTAAACTAAGCAAATTTATCTATGGCTTTACAGCTATATTTTTTATTAGTTATCTATGTTGGATCGTTGGCAGTTGGGCCTATATTGCAGTAACGACGTCCGCCGATATGCAGAAATTCGGCATTTCCTGGGCGTTGAAAATGACTTCCGAAGCCGGATTTATTGTGGCTCTTCTCATGGGATTAGTGGTAGGCAACTTTTTTCCGAGTTTCGCCGATTCCATCAAGGAAGCTGTAAAACCCGAACTATACATCAAAACGGCCATTGTTATTCTCGGCGGCTTCATCGGCATTACGGCGGTGGAAAAACTTGGATTAGCGACGGCTGTTATGTTCCGCGGGTTATGCGCGATCATTGAAGCTTATTTGATTTACTGGGCGGTGGTGTACTATGTTGCGCGCAAATACTTCAAATTCAGCCGGGAGTGGGCTGCTCCTTTGGCGTCGGGAATTTCCATCTGCGGAGTATCCGCGGCCATCGCCACCGGAAGCGCCATCCGCGCGCGCCCTGTGATTCCCATTATGGTTTCTTCGCTGGTTGTGATCTTTGCGGTTGTCGAGTTATTGTTCCTTCCCTTCGTGGCGCAGCATTTTCTTTACCAGGAGCCCATGGTGGCGGGAGCATGGATGGGTCTCGCCGTCAAAACCGATGGCGCCGCCGTGGCCAGCGGCGCTGTAACCGATGCTCTAATTAGGGCGCAGGCGCTTGCCGCCGATGGAATTAATTACCAAGAAGGTTGGATCATGGGCGCCGCTACGACGGTGAAAGTATTTATCGATATCTTCATCGGCATTTGGGCTTTCATCCTGGCTATTATTTGGTGCACCGTTATCGAAAGCAAGCCGGGGGAAAAAGTCAGAATCGGTGAAATCTGGCAGCGATTCCCCAAATTCGTCATAGGGTATGTCGTAACATTTTTAGTCATTCTTTTGATCGGAATGAATTTTCCCGATCTAACAAACAAAACCAAAGCGGCCATGGGCGAGAGCAATGTCTTGCGAGGGATTTTCTTTACCATGACCTTTTTTACGATCGGCGTTGTTTCTCATTTCAAAAAATTGTGGGAGGAGGGTATAGGAAAACTAGCCGCCGTTTATATTCTATGCCTTTTTGGCTTCATCATTTGGATCGGGCTGTTCATATCCTGGCTGTTCTTCCATGGAGTGAAACCCCCGGTGGTAGGATAACGAAATTAAAGGAGGCGTTCTTATATGTCAACAAAACCGAAACTTTCCGAAGAACTGAAAAAGATGGAATACGAACCGCTCCTGAGTATCGAAAAAAAACTCATTGGCTGGAGCATCGGACTCGGACTAGTTTTGCTCTTCTTGCTTTACTGGGTTAGTGTTATTTTTTTTCCGGGCGGCCATTAAATCCGATAATATTGATTATCCGATTAGAGCGGGGCATGATGCGCCCCGCTTTTTTATGGCCATATGCTTTGTAAATAATAACGAAACTAATGAGGCTCTTGCAAAAATGTTTAAATCCAATTTTCAATTCTCCCCCCAAGATTGGGGGGAGTTAGAGGGGGGTTGATTTGGTTAAGCTTAAAACAACCCCCTCCTAACCCAATGTCATTAAGTTAAGGCGTAAATTAACGCAATTCCATTCCCTCGCCCTCTGGGAGAGGGTTAGGGTGAGGGGAAGTTCAATCAATTCTTGCTAATATGCGTCCTTTTTTTGATAAAGAAAATTATATTAACCTTAACTTAATGGCATTGCCTCCTAACCTCCCCCAAACTTGGGGGAGGAATAAGGGAATTTTGCAAGAGGCTCTTGTATAATATGGTTCTTCACGGAATTGAGTGATTTGGTGCGACTCGCTATAGAATGTTTCCTTATTGAAAGCAGGACATCCACCTCGATATCTTCTGATAAAAGATTGATATATTCGGAGAAGTTGCGCTTCATAACCTGCTTAAAATGTATGTTTTAGTAATTCAGGGGATTTGCCCCATCGCTTGTTGAAACTTAGAGGCAGAGCAGGGCGGTAAAGGCAAGGCGTAGCCAGCCTTTGTACTTTATGCAAAATGATGACGTGAAGGAAACGGCTAATACCGTTTGCCATTTGATATAAGGTATAACCAACAACATTGAGGGGAGGACGAGGCTTCCCCAGCGGCGTTAGCGGAGACGACATCCATGGCAGCCGCGAACATCTCGACATCTCATCCCTTGCGGATACAGCCGCTGTTTACGCCAAAATCGCCAAGAAAATGCCTCGCTGGAGGCTTTTCTGGAATAATCGTCTAACTATGGAACTCCCTTTCCTCAAAGACCTTTTCGTCCTCTTCGGCTTATCGATGGCGGCATTGTATGGATGCAGCCTGATTCGCATTCCCAGTCTTGTCGGATTTCTTTTGACCGGCATGGCGGCGGGACCGTTTGGCATGAAATGGATCGAGCAGGTTCACGAAGTGGAAGCGCTGGCGGAATTCGGCGTTATTCTTCTCCTTTTCGCCATCGGCATAGAATTTTCCATTGAGCATATTGCGCGAATGAAGCGAACTGTTTTGTTGGGCGGTTCCATCCAAGTTTTACTTACGATTTTTTTGGCGTATCTGGCCGCCAGCCAATGGGGGTTGCCTTTCGGGCAAGCGATTTTTATCGGCTTTCTTCTATCGTTAAGTAGTACGGCCATCGTTTTGAAAATCTTCTTGGATAAAGCGGAAATCGCGTCCCCTCATAGCGGGGCGGCGCTCTCGATTCTTATTTTTCAAGATATTGTCATCGTGCCCATGATATTGGCTGTTCCACTTTTAGCGGGAGGAGAAGAACATTCCGCCCCCGCCATTGTTTGGACGATGCTGAAAGGTTTGTTCATAATCGCCGCCGTTTTCTTAAGCGCCCGCTATTGGATGCCCGCGTTATTGTTCCAGATCGCCAAAACGCGCATCAAAGAACTCTTTCTGCTGACCGTCATCACGTTTTGTTTGGGCGTCGCTTGGCTGACTTCCAGTTTGGGGCTCTCTCTTGGTTTGGGCGCATTCCTCGCCGGACTCATCATTTCCGAGTCGGAATACAGCCTTCACGCTCTGGGCGGGATATTGCCTTTTCGGGAACTTTTTCTCAGTTTCTTTTTTATCTCCGTAGGAATGCTGTTAAATCTCCATTATTTCTTTGCGAATCTTCTTTTCCTTGCGGCATTGACATTTCTCGTAATGGGAATTAAAAGCGTCATCGGCTTTTTCTCGATACTCTTGGCAGGATTGCCGCTGCGCGTATCCATCCTCGCGGGATTGGCTGTTTCTCAGATTGGAGAATTTTCATTTGTTCTTTCGCAGGCGGGGATGAACAGCCAAATAATAACGGAAACAAACTATCAAATATTTCTTGCCGTCGCTATTCTCTCCATGATGATGACGCCCTTCATGATGGAGAAATCTCCGAAATTAGCCCAATTCGCTTTAAGGCTCCCTCTTCCCGAAATAATCAAAAGCGGGCTTGGCCGACAAGATTGGGAAGCCGTTCAAGCTGAGAACCAAGAAAAGAAAGATCATTTGATTATTGTTGGTTTCGGCCTTATCGGCAAAAATTTGGCGCGGGCGGCGCGAATGGCGGATATCCCTTACGTCGTCGTTGAAATGAATCCCGAAACCGTTAAAAGAGAACGCGCAGGGGGCGAACCGATATTCTATGGCGATGCGGCGCAGACCGCCGTCCTCGAACATGCGGGAGTGAAGGCGGCGCGAATTCTCGCCATCGTCATCGCCGATCCCGCCGCCGCGCGACGCATAACGAGCCTTGCCCGAGAAAAAAATCCTTCTCTCTTTATTGTCGTTCGCACCCGGTTCTTGTCGGAAATGAAGCCGTTGATCGATCTCGGCGCCGATGAGGTTATTCCCGAAGAATACGAAACGTCGATCGAAATCTTCACTCGCGTGTTGACGAAATATCTTGTATCGAGAGACCGCATCGACCGCTTCGTCCACGAAATCCGCTCCGGCGGCTATGAAATGCTGCGGCAATTGCAACCCGTGAAAATATCGATGAGCGACGTCCATTTCCATCTCTCGGAAATGGAGATCGCCGTCATTAGACTCTCTCCCTCTTCTCCCTTGCTGGATCGAACTCTGGCGCAATCGGAAATTAGAAAGAAACACGGCGCAACACTTGTCGCTATTCGGCGAGGAGGGAAATTGTACGCCAATCCTTCGATCGATATGGTTTTTCAATTGGAAGACGAACTGATTCTCCTCGGCAAGCCGGAACAAATATCCGATTTTAACGCTTTGATTGAACACCGATTTCCACAGCGTTTTTAAGCGACAAGAGTTAGGGAGTCCAAACGATCCTTAGCGGCTTGTTATCGAGCCAGGGGACTGCGATGTCGGATTTCAGTTTTTCGATCCCCATCAGAATCGGAGTGGCGGCGTGTTTGCGAATTTTGACTATAAAAGATTTTCCATCGAAAACGACTTGCCCCGGCATATCGATAAAGTGGCGAAAGATCTTACGGGAGCGGCATTTGTCAAACCGCCGCAGCTCCTGCGCAAAGATATGATACAACGTATCGGCAATCATCGTCCATAAGACGTCGAAGTGAATCCGAATCAAAATGGGGGAAGAGAGCCGGTTCAAACTGAAAAAGTCGACCAATTCGGCGAGTTTGTTTTCGATATGCCACCGCTTGGCGTAGATCGTCAAAATGTCGACGAGTTTCATCTGGTCCCGATTGGTGAGAATAAACGTCGGTTCGCTGCGCCCATGATCCTTGACGATGATTTGCCGGAAGGGTTTTTCGCCGGGAAGGAGCGCGACTTGACTCTGATGCGCTTTCACATGCTTGTATTTCCGTTTGGGAATCGGCAGGTAGACCTTCTCCCACTCCGCTTCCGGAAGACGCAACGCCTCCTCGATCAGTTTTTGGCTGCGAATTCTCAAGGTAATGAACTTGATGTTGTCCTTGTCGAGTTCATGGAGAATCTCATACCGCGTTAATTTCGAGTCGAATACCAATGTCTCATCCACGATCCCTTTCACCTGAAGCCAGTAGTCCACAAACGATTTGATCTCTTCGCACGCCTCCCGGCGCTGGATATCGGCGCGCGTATACAACAAGGAATCGCTGATTCCATCCTGCGCGAAAAAGGTATGAGCGCCTTTCATCGCCTTGCCCCGGCTGCCACACCAGACCGGCTCCATTTCCGATTCCTCCCCGAAATGGGGAATGGAATGAAAATCCAGATTGATGGTTTGGCCGGGATACAGAGCGGGATAGCGGTCGCGAAAGCGGGCGATGATTTCCCGCTGAAACTGCAGGAGAGTCGCCGCGTCGGTGCGGCAGGAATAGGAACCCATATAGGCGGGCTTGGGCAGCGCGTTCAACCCGGCGAACACGCCGAATCCCCGATCCGCATCGTAGGGCTGGATATGGCTCAGCCGTTCGTTGCCGATGAGTTTGAGCAGAAGCATGGACAAGGCGGCTTGTTGGCTGCCAATGTCCGAGGAGTGGGGCAGCGAGCACTGCTTGACGATGTCGAGGATTCCCGATTCCAAAATATAGGGCAGAAAGAAAAACACCCCGGCCACCTGGCATTCGGCGTGAAAAGGTTGGAGCGTGGCAAAATCCAGAGGACCGGATCGGGGCGCGATCAGAACGCCCTTTTTGCTGATTCCTCGTTCGCGATCGGTGCGGCGGCGCAGTTTTGGAAATCCCGCTTCCGCCAGAATCCGCTCCACGGTGCGGGCGCTGATGGAGAAACCCGACCGGCCCAATTCTTCGGCGATTTCTTGGGAATTCCAGCGTTTTCGCCGCCGCAATCGAATCGCGAGGCCGGCGGCGTCCGGAGAGGTTTGCGGTTTTTGCGGCCCGCGCTTGACGTCGGGAAAGAGCGCCTGCTTTCCCGACGCGACGCGATGGACCAACACCCGCAGAGACGAAGGGGTGTAGCCGAAGCGAGCGGCGATCTCGGCCAACGTTCCTTCGCTAAAAGCGACGGCGCGAACCGCTTCGTACTGTTTTTGCCGAGGCGAAAGATTGCGGGTGAAAAGATCGGCTAAATTCATAAGATACTGTAGCGAAATTATGTCGTTTATAATACGAATATATTATAGGTAACATAATCTATATTCAAGGGAAGAAATCGAATTTTCGAGGATTTTTGAGGTAAATAGCGAGAGGATGGCCTTGGATGGGGGAAAAAGGAGAGAGATTATAACCGTAAAGTTCGCACTTTAAGCGTCAGAATTTTGCTACATGCGAAAGTAAATTCATGAGATAATCCCTTGATTTTTAGCGGATTAGAATCACTCTTCCTTAAGGCAGCCTATGACCGGATGAGCTCTGTGGAAATCGGTGTTGAATGATGCGGCATTAGACGCAATTGTTAATTCCTTGAGTTTACAAACCATCTTGCACAACGGCGGCGATGTCTTTAGCTTTTTCCAAAAGGGCTGGCCCTTCGTCTTTTAATTCTTCATGCTCTCGAATATACGCCGCCAGCGCGTCGGCCAGCGTCGCCTCGCGGGATAGGGTGGAGCTTCTTCGCTTCGAAACCGATTCGCGGGGGATGCGGAAGAATCCCGCTTTAAAATGCGCGGGACGCAGCGCCTCTTGGATGCGCTTCATATCCAGCGCCTGCGCTTCCGCGTCGTCGGCGACGTAGGACAGCCGCACCACGGCTCTGGATATCTCTTCGCGGGTGATAGCCGTTAAAATTTTTTCGGTGATATCTTCGCCAGGATCGCATTCGATGTGAATGGAGCAAAAAGGGCGAACGGAGACGGGAACGAATTCGTGTTCCGCTCCGCCGCGCTGGATGCGGGCGATGACGAAGCCTTTGTTCTCTTCCGCTTCTCCAAAATCGACGCGGTCGATGCTGCCAGGATATACTACGGGGACGTTGGGAATCGGAGATAGATTTTGATAACGGTGGATATGTCCCAGCGCGACGTAATCGTAACCTGCCGCCGCCAATTCCATTGGCGGCAATTGCACCTCTTCGCTCATTAACAGACTGCCCCGATAGCCGCCCAACAGCGCGCCATGCAAGCTTAAATGCGCCAGCAAGAGGCGCGGCGTCTCGCTGGGAATCCGTTCGGGCATCGCCGTAATGACGTCGTGATAATATTCCTGGCAGGCGTCGCTCAGTTCTTCGCTTTTCAGGTCTTTGTACGGCTCCAAGTTGCGCAGAAAGCTGGGACTGATGTAGGGAAGGCAACAGACGGCTATGGGGCCGTTCTTGGTATCAACAACGAAGGGAGGACTGTCGCCCACAGTCGGCTGGTTGACGCAGACGTAGAACATTCCCGGGCGCAGGCGGCGGAAGATGTCGATGGACGACGCCTTGCCGTGCATGACAGGGATGTCGTGATTGCCTGAAATCATCACCGTAGGGATGCCCGCATCGGCCAGGCGGCAGAAATGCTTCACCAGCTCGCGCTGCTCCGTGGGCGAGGGATTGTTGCGTTTATAGGCGTCGCCCGCGAAGAGAACTAAGTCCACTGGCTCCGATAACGCGCGGTCGACGGCTTGTTCCAGACTGGAGGAAAAATCCTCCAGCCGCGTATTCAAGCCGGTAGCAGGATTGGTATAGCCATAGGCTTCCACGCCGAAATGAATATCGGCGAGATGCAGGCATGTAATCGGACGATTCACGGCGCTATCCTTCTCTGAGTAAAAATATTTCTTAAAAGCATGAGGTTCTTGCATAAATGGTATAATTTTCTTTTCAATTCTCCCCCCAAGCTTGGGGGGAGTTAGAGGGGGGTTGATTTTGTTAGACTTATCTCAACCCCCTCCTAACCTCCCCCAAGCTTGGGGGAGGAATAATATAGTTTTGCAAGAGGCTCGCATTTTAAAAATTGATTACGCGAAACGATCCTGACATACAATCTAATGAAATCCAATTTGCGTTCTTGGCATATCCCCGCGATGCTCGCCTTGGCGGGGGCGATTCTCGGTTGGAGTACGGTTCCCCTTTTCTTGCGATCTTTTATTCATGAGATCGACGGTTGGACGGCAAACGGCGTACGGTATCCCATCGCCGGATTGTTTTGGCTCGCGCCGCTGATTTATTTTATCCGCCGGGGCGAGGTGGAAAAGAAATATTTTCTTCTCGCCATTCCTCCCGCATTGTTGAATATTGGTTCCCAAACGTTATGGGCCTGGTCGGTTTATTTTATGGAGCCGGGAAAATTGATCTTCCTGCATCGCATTTCTCTCGTCTTCGCCATTCTCGGTTCGTTTCTGCTTTTTAAGGATGAGCGGCCTTTGATCCGATCTTCTTATTTCTGGTATGGCTTGATTCTTTCGGTAACGGGTTTCGCTGGCATGAACCTTATGAAAACCGGCATCCCATGGGCGAATTCCTGGAAGGGGCTGGCTATCGTCTTTACCTGCGCTATGCTTTTTGGACTTTACGGCGTATTCGTGCGCTTTTTTATGGGCGGCGGCAAACCTTGGATTACCTTTCCCATCATCTGCCTCTATACGTCCGCCGCCCTGTTCGTCATGATGCTGTTTTTGGGCGAGCCGCGCCGGATTTGGGATATGCAGACGCCTCGGTTGGTTCTTCTGGTAGTATCCGCCCTTACCGGCATCGCCATCGCGCATGTTTGTTTTTATTACGCCATGCAGCGCCTCGGCGTTTCTATCAGCAGCAGTTGCCAGCTAATCAATCCTTTCATTACTTCCGTCTGTTCTTATTATTTCTTTGGCGAGAAATTGACCTTGGGCCAATGGATTTTCGGTCTTTTTCTCATTGCAGGCGCGTCTTTCCTGTTGATTGCGCAGCAGCATCTCGGCAAGCATCCCGCTCCCGTCCCCGCCTGTCCGATTGCGGAAATTGCGGAAATCGCCGCCCCGGAGGAAAGCGAATCCCTCCTTCAGCCGGAGGAAATACTTGTTACGCCGAAGCGATGACTTCCTGGCGCTGCCGTCCCAACCCTTCCACGCTCAACTCGACTACGTCGCCCGGCTTGAGATAAAGCGGCGGCTTGCGTCCGAAACCGACGCCCGGCGGGGTGCCGGTGCTGACAACGTCGCCCGGCAAAAGAGTCAAGAATTGGCTGATGTAACTTACTAAAAACTTCACGCCGAAGACCATTCGGCTCGTATGTCCCGTCTGCATCCGCTCTCCGTTGACATCCAGTTGAATCGCCAAGTTCTGCGGATCGGGGACTTCGTCCGGCGAGACAAGATACGGTCCCAGCGGCGCGAAGGTGTCGTGGCTTTTGCCCTTCACCCATTGCCCGCAGCGTTCGGCTTGGAACTCGCGTTCGCTGACGTCGTTCATGACGGCGAATCCGGCGATATAGGACATCGCCTCCGATTCCTCGATATACTTGGCGCGTTTGCCGATGACAAAAGCCAGTTCAGCTTCCCAGTCCGTCTTGCGGGAATTGCGGGGAATTTCGATAGGATCGAAGGGGCCGTTCAACGCCGTCGGCGCTTTGGAAAAGAGCACCGGCTCCTTAGGAACCTCCTGCCCCGATTCCTTGGCGTGGTCGCTGTAATTCAATCCCACGCAGATAATTTTTCCCGGCCGCGGGACGGGTGGTCCCAGACGTACGCTATTGGGAACCTTGGGCATAGCCGCTTCATTCTGTTTGAACCAGGAAGCCAGGCTGGGAATGCCGCCTTGTTCGAAAAAGGATTCATGGTAATCGTCCGTAAAGGTGGAAACGTCGACAATCTCTCCCGCCGAGTTCAATACGCCGGGCCGTTCTTTTCCCGATTCGCCGAATCGAAGCAATCGCATTTCGCTCTCCTAAGAATTTGGATTTTATTTATTAAGGCCGTGCGCGATATGGCGATTTATATCAGGGCGCATAACGCTTGACTTAGATTACCGTAATCCGCGCCGATCGATCAAGATGGAGAGAAGAAATCCGGTATGTTGATTCCTGCGGGAAAAGCGAGAGAATGATTCTTTGGAGAAGCGAATATGGCGCGTTCGAAGAAAGCGATTTTGCAGGACCTGATGGATTTGGGATTGACGCCGGGCGGGGCTAACAAAGCTTACGCCGTTTACGGCGTTCACGCCTCTTCCTATGTCCGGCGCGATCCTTATCAACTTCTTCTGTTGTACGAACGCCCGCCCTGGGAAGAGATCGAACGGGTGGCGGCCAAGGTGGGAATGCCGCCCTCCGCGCCGGAGCGCATCGCCGGAGCGATCGTTTATTCCCTCGCCGCCGCCACGTCGGACGGCCATGTATATTTGCCTCAGCGGGAATTATATCAACGGGCTTATCGCCATCTAGGATTCTACGACGAAAGCGCTCTGCAAAATTCGATGGATGAATTATGCGGCAACCGTCTGGTTTTTCTTACGGGCAAGGAGGAGGATGGCGCTTCTCCCGCCTATCTTTATCCACTGTACACAGCGGAGCGGACGATCGCCCATTTGATGACGCAACTCTTTGTTTGCAGTTCGCGCATGGCTTTAAAAGCGCCGAGCGAGAAGGAAATGAAGCAGGTGGAAGAGGAGATGCGCATCCGGTTCGCTCCCGCCCAGCGAGAAGCGATAAGCGCTTCCTTGGAGAATAAAATCGTCATTATCACCGGCGGGCCGGGAACGGGGAAAACAACGATCGTTCGCGGCGTTCTACACCTTTGGGAACAGCGAGGCGCCAAGATGCTGCTGGCCGCTCCCACAGGACGAGCGGCGCGGCGGTTGGCTGAAAGTTCCGGGCGCAAGGCGTCCACTATCCACCGGCTTTTGGAATACAGCCAGGAAGCCCAGCAATTCAACCGCAACGCCGAACGGAAACTTAGCGTCGATTTGTTGGTGGTGGATGAAGTCTCCATGATCGAAACTGAACTGATGGCCGCGATGTTGGAAGCGCTTCCCCCCGCCGCCCACTTGCTGCTCGTCGGCGACGTGAACCAGCTTCCCGCCGTAGGGCCGGGACTGGTGTTGCATGATTTGATCGAATGTAAAAAATTCAAGACTATTCTGTTATCCGAAATTTTCCGCCAAGGCGAGAGCAGCCTTATTTCTTTCAACGCGCAAAAGATCAACCAAGGCCAACTTCCCGATTTATCGGGCGCGGGGATCGAAGGCGGGCAGGATTTTTATTTCGTCAATCGTCCTAACGATCTCGACGCCAAAAGCGCCATTCTCGAAATGGCCGTCAACCGCATTCCCCGGCAGATGGGTTTGAATCCCAAAAAGGACGTTCAAGTTCTTTGTCCTATGATTAAAAAAGAGGTCGGCGTGGAGAAGATGAACGAGGCTTTACAGGAATGCCTCAATCCCGCTCCCTTGCGGGTGAAGACTCCTTTCTACAGCCTCGCCGTGGGCGATAAAGTGATGCAAACGAAAAACGATTATTCGAAGGACGTATTCAATGGAGATATCGGCATCGTCTGCGATATTCATCCGAAGAATCTGCAGGCGATCATCGTCTTTGACGGCGTCGAGGTACGCTACGATTGGCTGGAATTGGAAAATACGGCGCTGGCATACGCCATTACAGTGCATAAATCGCAGGGCGGAGAATACCGCGCCGTTTTGATTCCCCTCTCCATGCAGCATTATCCCATGCTGCAGCGAAACCTGCTCTATACAGCCGTCAGCCGGGGGAAAGAGATGGTTATCCTGGTGGGAAGCCCTCGCGCACTTGAGATTGCCGTTCGAAACAATAAGATACGGAAGCGGTATACCGGCCTGAAACATTGGCTTGAGGAGGCGTTTCGCAGCGTCTCCGCCGCGAAAGGAACGTAATTCCCGGTTTGGACGAATGCGCTTCAAGGAGCCGATAATGTCTCGTTTTGGAAAATTGTTTTTCGGCGCTCTCGCGTGGATGGGAATGTTCGTTCCCGCCGCCGGAGCGGAACTCCTCGCCGGGCCTTATCTTCAACGCCCCGCGACCGATGGCATCACGATCGCCTGGGAAACGAAAGAGCCTTGCGTCGGAACGGTTCACTATGGAATCGGTGATTTAATTCTTTCCTCAACCGAAATCAATCCTGCGACATCCCATCATCTTCGTTTGGAAAATTTGAATCCATCGACGTTCTACTCCTACCGTTGCGGGTGGCTCGATCAAATCACCGATTTATATACATTCAAGACCGCCCCGCCTTCCGAGGCGGAATCCTTCCGCTTGGTTTTGACGGGCGATTCCCGCAGCAATCCTCAAGTATGCGCGGAAATCGCCGAACAAATCCGCCAGGCTAGTCCTGACCTGGTAATCCACACCGGCGACATCGTAAGCGATGGATTGATTTACGAAAACTGGAAAACTCAGTTTTTCGATCCGATGAAAAATCTCCTGAACGCTTTCCCGTTCTTGCCGGTTTTAGGCAATCATGAAAAGAATACCGGTTTTTATTACGACTATTTCGATCTTCCCGGAAACGAAAACAATTGGACTCTCGATTTTGGAAATCTGCGCTTGATCGGTCTCGACAGCGATCTGGATGGCGAAGCGGCGGCGGCGATGCTGCAATGGCTGGAACTGGAACTGCAAAAAGGCGGGAAGAAGTGGACCGCCGTCGTTTTTCATCATCCTCTTTTTTCGGCTTCTCCCACTCGCCCCGTTTCCGATCTTCGTTGGACGTTGCAGCCCTTGTTGCAAAAATACAACGTCGATCTCGCCGTCACCGGCCACGATCATTTCTATCTACGGACCTATCCTGTCGGCCTTATCGGCAATCTACCCCAAAAGGGAGTTCGGCACATCACGACGGGCGGCGGCGGTGCGCCCCTCTATTCCAACGGCGAGACCTCTTATTCCGCCTTTCGATCTCACAGCCATCATTTCGTGATTCTCGATTTCGACGGCGATAAAATCGAGGGAAGAGCCATCGACGAGAAGGGAAAGTCATTGGACGCTTTCGTCATCGATGAAAACGTTGGTTCCAGCGCTGAAGAATACGTCTCTTTCGAAATGATCGAACTGGAAAAAAACATGAAGGAATGGGCTAAGAATTTCGCTTCTTCGGCGTGGCAGCC
Source organism: Candidatus Omnitrophota bacterium (assembly GCA_040755155.1). Classification (NCBI taxonomy): domain Bacteria; kingdom Pseudomonadati; phylum Candidatus Omnitrophota; species Candidatus Omnitrophota bacterium. Next base: position 67,374 of record JBFMBP010000002.1, read on the forward strand.
GGAACTGGTGGAAATCCATGGAAAGGCCGATATACCCCTCTCGTTTCAAGTTCCCATTCAAGGATCGCTCAGTTGGCGGGGAGGAAAGCAATGGACTATAGCGCCGGATAAACTGACTCTATCTCTAACGCCGGGGCAGCCGCTTTCCTTCGAATTTACCGCTCTTGCCAAAGCGGATAACGTTTATCCCATTCCTGCTTTGCATGTCGATATGGAGTACGACGATCTCGCTGGGAAAAACGTTCTGCCCATCGGATTCCGCAATTCGTCGATCGATATGTCCCCCATCAAAATTTATAAGAGAATGAAAGCCGCCGTCCCGCGAGCGTCTACGGACATCGTTATCGACGGCGTATTCGGCGAGGATGACTGGAAGCGGACGGCGCAAATCGACGCTTTCTTCGACGATGAAGATGCAGCAGCCCCCGCACGGTCTACGCGCGCCGCCTTGCTTCACGACGATCGAAATATTTACATTCAAATGGAAATGGAACAAGCGCCGCATACGTTCGGGAAGTCCATCTATGCCGGACGCGACAATCCCAAACTTCTCCTCAACGAAAACGTTCGCGCTCAAATTTTAAACGGGGAAAATCTATTTACTTTTCTCGTTTCCCAGAATGGAGATGCGGGAGAAAGCTTAGGCGCCGATTGGAATTGGAACGCAGAATGGCATTGCGCCATTCAGAAAATCGAACGGGGCTGGACGGCGGAAATCGCTATCCCTAAGGCGGTTCTCGGCGATCCCGCCGCCGGTTGGCGAATCGATTTGCTGCGCCGCGACGTCAACGCCGGAAAAGATTGCGCCTTGATTCCTTCATTCGGAGCGCCCGCGAACAATCCCATCCATGCGGCGGAGTTACTTTTGCAGTAGCCGCTCGTACAGCCGCTCCAATTGCGCGCCTAGCGCAGGCAGGGAATGATTTTCGATGACGTAGCGCCGGGCGTTGGCGCCTAATGCGCGGCGTAATTCGGGCGAATTCGCCGCCCGTTCGAACTGATGCGCGAACTCATCCGGCGTTTCCGCCATCAATACTTCTTTTTCATGCCGAACGTTCATTCCTTCCGCACCCAATGGCGTTGTAACGACGGTCATGCTCGCCGCCATCGCTTCCAGCAATTTATTGCGAACGCCAGCAGCCGCCCGCAGCGGGCAAAGATAAATATCGTCTTCGTAAAGATGTTCTTCCATGCGCGGGACGTTGGCCAGGATTCGCATTCCCTCCCGTCCGTCTAATACAGTAATCTCCGGTTCGGGGCGAGTTCCGATAATCAGCGTCTCCAAGCCGGGACGGCTTTGTTTCAGCCGAGGAAGGATGGACTCGCGATAATAGAGGACGGAATCGATATTGGGAAAATAAAAGAGCGTACCGGTGATGACGGCTCGCGGGCGATGGTTGTCGCCATGATTTTTGGGCTTGAATTGTTCGGCGTCTACGGCGTTGGCGATAACGTCGAATCGATGGCCGGGATGCCATTTTTCGAATTCCGCCGCATCCACGCCGGAGCAGACGAGAGCGGCATCGATTCGCGGCAGCAGCCAGCGTTCGAACGAGGGGATCGTCGCCAGTTCCCAACGATCCACCAGCCATTCCCCCCATTTCCGGCGGTACTTGATCGAACGCTCAAAGTACATGATTAACGAATCGGTGAAATCCACTACTTTAGGCAGAGGGATGAAGGGCGCGTATTGCCCAATTCGCATCCGGTCGATATGGACGAGATCAAAGCCGCCTTCCGCCATTTTTTTTTCGATGGCGATTCGCGTACGATGCGAACGGGTCCATGATACGCGCAAGGAACGGCCGATCGGCAGCCCCAACGCGCAGTGAAGCCGCGAACGCCATGGATTTACATCCACAATGACCGTAGGAATTCCCATCTCCTCGAGCCGGCGAACGTCGGCCTCCGTTTGAGCGGGGAGTTTTTGGGCTATGAGATGCGTTTCATGCCGCTGGGAAAGATATTTCAAAAAATTAAAAGGTCTCCGCCCATCGGTCTCAGTGGGGATGCACGGCGTTGCGAAGAGGATTTTCATAGGACGGACAACTCCGATAACATTTCGTTTTTCCGTTTAGGAAAATGAATAATTTACGGGAAAATAGTTTGACGCCAATTCCCTTACTTATTCAAGCGCCATAGAAAATAGGCTGTAGGATGCCGCGGAACTTGTTGAATAGGAATCCATTCCACTATCATGAAAAGAGATATCTAGAATTTAAGGGGAAAAATGATGAACTGGGATAAATTAATGGAAAAAGCCGTTCTATTCTCTCTTTTCGGAATTTGCCTGTTCATAACTTCCGCCGCCTGGACGGAGCCGGAACTGGGAATCAAAGGAACCCATTTCACGCGCGACGGCGAACCGGTGTTTTTGTTGGGTATAAGTTATTACGGCGCCTTGGGCGCTCCCCGTGAATCGATTCAGCGGGACTTGGATGAAATGAAAACGTACGGCTTCAATTGGATTCGCGTATGGGCGGCGTGGGCGGCTTTCGACAACGACGCAGCCGCCGTCGATCCCGAAGGCGAAGCGCGTCAGCCGTATTTGGACAATTTGAGATGGCTGATCGAGCAGTGCGGCCAGCGGGGAATGATGGTTGACGTAACGCTTAGCCGAGGCAACGGCGTTACTGGACCGCCGCGCCTGCAAACTCCCGAAGCCCATCGATGCGCCGCACGCACTCTGACGCAATCTCTGCAATCCTTACGCAACTGGTATTTGGATATGGGCAACGAGCGAAATATTAAAGATAAGCGATATATCTCTTTGGATGAATTGGCCGATGTCCGGAAATTGGTTAAGAGCCTCGATCCCCGCCGCTTGGTTACGGCGTCTTGGGGCGGCGACATGGATAAAGAGGAGTTGCGCCGATGCCTCTTGGATGTTCAACTCGATTTCATAACTCCCCACCGTCCCCGCGGCGCTGGTTCCGCCGAAGAGACGGCGAAACAAACTGGGATCTATTTCGAATGGATGACAGAGGTTGGCCGAAAGGTTCCAGTTCACTATCAGGAACCATTCCGCCGGGGGTATTCGTCGAAGTCGTTCGATCCGCAAGCCGCCGATTTCATTATGGATTTGCAAGGAGCGATTCAAGGCGGCGCCGCGGGTTGGTGCTTTCATAACGGCGACCAGCGAAGCCGGGACGACGGCCAACCTCGCCGCTCTTTCGATATGCGGAAAAAAAGACTTTTCGAACAATTGGATGATGTCGAGATCGATTTTTTGAAGCAATTGAAATCGATCAAAATGAATTAACAATTCGACTTCCCGCTTTCGCGAAGTAGGGAAAGTGGGGATTCTAAAATTTTGACCATTTTCATCTGACGGATAGATGCGCTTGCGCTATCTTGTGGGAAACGATTAGGGAGCAGTTATCATTATGGGGAATACTATTTCATCATTTCTCTTTGTTGCATTACTTTGTTTATTCCATGAATCAGCCTTGGGCGACGTCGTCATTAACGAGATTCATTACAATCCGCTCGACGACGCTCCCAGCGAATTTATCGAACTTTACAATCCCGCCAGCCAATCGATCGATCTCTCCAATTATGCCTTCACGGAGGGAGTGGCCTATCAAATCCCGCCGGGGACGATTATCGAACCCTCTAGTTATTTGCTGGTAGTAAAATATACCGATTCCACGATATGGCGGCAAAGTTCCGCCAAGCGCATCGGCCCTTACAACGGCAGTCTTGCGAATACCGGCGAGCGGTTGACTTTGCGCACGCCGGACGGGCGGATCGCGGATAGTTTTGCTTACAGCGATTCGCTCCCCTGGCCGCGCGGCGCCGACGGTTATGGCCCCACTCTTGAGCGCATCGCCTGGGACCTCCCGGCGGACGATTATCATTCCTGGCGGGCGTCCCTCGCCGCGAATGGGACGCCCGGCAAGGCGAATTCGGTGGCGAATACGATTCCTCGGCCTATGATTTCCTCCTTCCGGATCGACCCCGTCCTGCCCCATTCGCAGGATAGAGTCAATATCGAATTCACGCTGGACAGCGCCGATCTCATCCAATCTGTTCAATTGCAATATGAAACTTTGACCACGAAAGCGAAAGGCGCTTTACGGACGCTCAGCATGAATCTCGCGAGAGTGAGCGAAGGCTTGGCGACTTACTCCGCAAACATACCTTCGCAGCTGTCTCAAACGATGGTTCGTTTCAATATCAAAACAACGCTCAAGGATGGCAATATTCTACGTTTGCCTCACCAGTCGGAGCCAAGGCCCTTCGAGTCCTATTTTGTTTATGACGATGAGATTCCTACCTTATTGCCTATTCTATGGTTGTTCCGTTCATCTAGTTCCTCGCTGCCTGAAGGGACGAAAACGGTTTCGAGCATCGCCGTCAAGCCTACGGACGGACCGGTTCGATGGTTCGACGGCGCCGATGTCCGCCCCTCGCGCAACGGCATGAAGATATCGTTTATCCGGGGCGAGGATTATCGCGGCGACAGCACCATCAACATTATCCCCGAATCGCCCAGCGGCGGAACGACGGCGGGCGCCCAATCTCCGCATGTGGAGCATTTATCGTATCGGTTTTTTGAAGATTTCGGCGTCATGGTTCCCCGTTGCGATTGGTATCGCGTTATTGAATCGGGCGCTCATACTCAGCGCATCGTTATCCAGCAGCCCAATGAGGCCATGATGGAATTGAACGGACGCGATCCCAACGGCAACCTTTACAAAATCGCCTACAACGAAGCGAATGGCTACACCAAAAAAACCAACGTGCTGGAGGGAGACGAAGACTTTTGGGAAATGCGCAACGCCATCAGCGTTAGCAACAACGCCGCGCGCGCCAAGGCTTTGCGCCGCTATCTGGATATCGATGAAGTGATGGGATACGAAGTCGCAGGCCTCCTCATGAGCAACTGGGACGGATTCTTCAACAACCAATTTTATTATCACAATCCCCCGCCGATCGACAAATGGGAAATCATTCCTTGGGATTTGGACAAGACCTTCGGCTTTACCGACAGCGATCCCATGTTCGTAGAAATGCCCTTGGCCTTCCCTTTGGATGGAAAAGCGCGAGTGGCATCCCGCCAGCCTGGAATCATTTCCAAGCCCTTTCATTCCGATGCGGAGTTGAATGGGGAATATATACGGCGCGTGAAGCAGGGATTGGATGGATTGCTGTCCATTGAACGCGTGGATTCACTGACGAAAGAGATGGAGGATTTTCTGCAGGACGATTTGAATCTGCTCGAAAGTTATACCGGCGCTTCCCGCAGCAGCCGCCGCGCGCAGATTCAAACTTCCTACGAGACCATGCGCCGATTCATCCGCCTGCGAGAGACTTACCTCCGCCCATTTCTTCCCGTCTCCGTGGAGGAGTGGAGCGTGTATTGAAAATGTTTTTTGATCCATCTCCAATTGAAAAATTAAGCGATTAGGCGATGAAGATTATGAAAAAAGAATCTATAAGCAAAGAAGATAAGGATGATATGCGGTCCGAATATCAGCGTGAGGAATTAGACCCCGGAATCCGCGGCAAATATTTTAAAGCCTATCAAGAGGGAACGGATTTTACGGTTTTTAACCCGGATATGGACAAAATCGTTCATGATAAAAAACGCTCCAAGAAAGACCGCTGATTCTTTTGTTAATGAAGCTCTCTTTGGTATTAACCTCAGGGAGGAAACTAAGAGATATAGGCTTCACTTTTTCCTTTTGGAGAGGATAATTTTAATAAAGAATTGTTCTTGGACGGAAGCGCGCTAAGCCGAGGGAAACGGATATGAAAAACCGGTTTGGTTTTACCTTGATCGAACTATTGATCGTCGTAGCGATTATTGGGGTTCTCGCCGCCATCGCCGTTCCCAACTTCTTGAACGCCCGCACCCGCGCTTTGGTGGCGCGCTGCTATTCCGACATGCGCGCCATCAGCACGGCTTTCGATATGTACAATCTCGATAATAATGCCTATCCTTTCTTCGGCAGCAACTACTGGGAGTCGTATTGGATTTATCCGGTTCTCACTACGCCCATTGCGTACCTCAGTACAATCCCATTGGATCCATTCACGATCAAGGATACGCCGCAGCGCGTCGCCCACGGACATTATTATCCGGGATGGAACGTCTTCGAGGTTGTCAAAACCGGTTCGACATGGGGGGGCAAGCCGGTGCAAGACGCTGTGCGCGCCGGAGCGCACATGTTAACCGTCAGTTCCGGCCCCGACCGCCATGAAGATATCGCCACGCAGAACGGGGGAGTCCTACCCTATAACGGCAGCAACGGCCTCAATTCCAACGGCGACATTTTCCGCTTCACGCCCGGCAGCCAGGGAGATTCGGGGTGAGTTATAAAGGCGGATTGCGCTTCGCTTTGACCCTCTCCTGCGCAACTACTCCAAGCAAAACGATAGAAACATAGATTTGGAAGAGCGGAAATGCGCCGACCGTAGGGTGAATTATTTTATTGTTAACCGCGCAGGAAGTATTTGACAAGCCAATCGAGGCGGCCTCTTTTTACGAAGTACATTCCGGAAAAACGCATGATAGTCCTCACGCGCTCGCGATAGCTCGGTTTATAACAGTGGGTGGGGCATTCCTTGCATTTAGGTTTGGGATCGTACGGGCAATGTTCGCGGCGATTTCGCGCGTAATCGAGCAAGTCTTGGCATTCGTGGCAAAGGATGCCGCCGCCGTATTCGGCGTGATGGCGTCGGCAGTAGACTCGGACGAAGGATTCCAGAACCTGCATGTCCCGATCGACAAGTTGGGGATCGACCGGCTTGACGCGCTTTTGCAAGGGTGGTTGCGGCGATTTGTTTTTCAGGATATTTAGTGGAAACATGGATGGCCTTTTCGTTCTTTATGGTATTCCCCTCTGCCATTTCTTTTTATCATACCCTAATCCCTCCAAAACCTAACGTCCCCAAACCAAATCCTTCCATAAGGGCATCATGATTCACGCAACCAAACGACATCAAAGCTTCCGGATGAAGATTATCAAAGAGGACGAGAGAATTGAAATACGTACGCTGAGTCAGTAATTCAATACAACGCCCAATCCGCTACCGCCGTAACCGGCTCTTGATAGGGGCCAGTCTCGACGATCGCTCCGGGAACGGTCTGGTAAGATGAGAAGCCGCCCGTCATATTCAACAGCAGCGAGAAGCCTTTTTCTTGCAAAAAAGCGAAAGCTTGAGCGCTGCGCCCGCCGGAGCGGCAATAGACGATGATGGTTTTATCCCTCGGTAGCGATTCCCATTCCAAGGCCAGGACGCCGCTAGTCCAAGGCATCAGCAGCGCGCCGGGAATATGGCCCGATTCGTATTCGCTCGCTTCCCGCACGTCCAAAAACTGAACGGTGGGGTCGCCGACGTAATTCAACGCTTCCTTCGGCGATATATCGGAAGCCGCGAAAACCACAACGGCGGCGAAGAGGGGGAGTCCTTTCCAAAACCATAATCGATTGGGCATGTTTAATCTCTTTCCATACCGCCTTATTTTACGGGCGGAACGCGGATTTTTCCGATTTGGACGATCTGCAACGCTTTGATTGCCTCTTCTTTACTGTGGATTTGTTTTTCGATCTGGACGATTTTCATTTTGATTTCGGCGATTTGATGCTCGAATAATTTTTGACCGTCGGGATTTAAGGCCAACTGTTTTTTTCTCATGGCGCTTTTTTCGTTGCCGACGGAAACGAGAAAGACGAAAAGTACGGCGATCAACAGGAGAAAAGCGAAAAAGAATTGATTGATCGCCGCCAGAATCAATACGAATCCCAAACCCACGCATAAAGTGACGATCATCTTCATTCTTATGGCGGAGATCAAGGTCGGATTCAAATCGCTCATATCCTGCTGGAGGTCGCGCAACGAATCCATCAACTCCGTTCGTTGATCGATCAACTGAGACCTTTCAATCTGTAATGTCTCCATGTCCGCCAGCGGCTCGCTGGCTTCTTCCGTTTCTGGTTCTTCATCCAATTCCTCTTGCAATTCCTCCGGCGCTGCGGATTCCGGCGCTGCGGACGGACGAAGTTTTTGTTTGGCTTCTTCGATCATGGAAGCCAAACTGCCCATATCGTAAAGCCGGTCTTTCGTCATGGAATTGAGTATCTTGACGAAATCTCGTTCGACGCCCGCGTCCACCGCCGCGAGAAGCGCTTCGTCGAACTCGCGAATATTATGACTCACGTCGAAAGCAAGGTTAAAAGCGAGCTTTTGTTGCATGCCATTTAATCTCCCGACCTGTTTTTTTTCATCATTATAGTATAAGAAAAAGGAAAAATACCGATCAGCTCGTTTCTTCTATGCGCCCGCCTTGCAGCCGGATAATTCGGTCTGCGCAACGATCCGCCGCCGCGCCGTGCGTTACGACCAGCACCGTTCCCCCTTCGCGATGATAGCGGGATAGATGCTCCAACACTTCGGATGCGTTTTCAGGATCGAGATTGCCGGTAGGTTCATCAGCCAGAAGCAGTTTCGGCTTGTTGAGCAGTGCGCGGGCGATGGCGCAGCGCTGTTTTTCCCCAGCGCTCAATTCCGTTGGCTTATGGGTTTCGCGTTCGGCCAATCCCAAACTCTTCAGCAATGCCGCCGCCTCGTCCCGCGAGGGCGGATGCGAAACAGCCCCGGCGGCCAAGAGAACATTCTCCATCACCGTCAAATACGATACGAGATGGAACATCTGAAACACGAAGCCGATTTTCTCCGCCCGGAAGCGTGCACGCTCCCTGATGCTCATAGCATAGATGTCTCTTCCGTCTAGTTGTATCCGTCCGTTGGAGGGCCGCAGCATCCCGCCCGCCGCCAATAATAGAGTGGATTTGCCGCTGCCGCTCGGCCCGCGCAGCACGATGAATTCGCCTTCTTTCACCTGGATCGTTACATCGCGCAGGGCGTAGACATCGCCCCGGCGGGAAGGATAAATTTTATCGATATTTTCAAATTGGATCATCTTATTCCTCCCTCAAAACATCCGCCGGATCTTGGGTAACGGCGACGGCGGCGGGGATGAAGCTGGAGACGGCGGCGAAGAGAGGCGCAGCCAACAGCGACCAATACAACAGCGAATAAATCGGCGCAATGTTTTTCGCCGTTACTTTGAATATTTGCGGCCCGGCTTTAAGCGCCAGACCGGTTCCTATAACGAAACCAATCGCCGCTCCAATCAAACCGATAAGAGCGGCTTTGCCCAAAAACAAAAAGGCGATCCTGCCCGATCCATACCCCAGCGCCCGCAGCACGCCGATTTCCCGCCGCCGCTCGCGTACGTTCAGCATGGCCAGCGCGCCAATCCATATGGCGCAAACGATAGCCGCCAGCGGCATGATTAAAGCGAAGTACTTGTCCGTCATTTCCCGTTGCTCCGTCCGCGCCTTGGCGATATGGCTTATTTGGATCACCTTGGCGTCAGGCAGCGATTGAGATAATTGCTCCCTTAACACTGTCAACGGATCAACGTTGGGGATGATGCACTTGCAGTCGAGCGCCTGGATTTCGTTTATCAGGCCTTCCTTGCGCAACAGTTTTTGGGCGTCAGTCAGATGTACATAGATGCGGATGTCGTCCTCCGTTCCACTTTCGAAAAGGCAGCGCTCCACCTTGAACGATCCCCCCAGAATTTCAATGTCATCCCCCTTGGCGATTTCCAAAGCCTTCGCCAGTTCATGCCCGACGTAAGCCGTTCCCGGCTGGATGCTGAAAATCATCGGCGGCTTCTTCGCGCCGGGCGGCATGACTTCGGCGGCGATGCCCTTAAGGATGGCTTCCTTGCCACGCCATTCGATTCTTTCTTGCAGCGTCGCCAGAAGGTGAGTGTAGAGCAGATTTTGGATTTTCGTGTTGGCGAGGCGGCGCGCGTAATCTTCCGGCATCGTCAGCGTGGAATATCCCTTCGTCCAAAAATCATTGATATCAGTATCTTGGCGGATGATGCGCAGGTTATAGCCGATGTCGCGCATCAGGCGGGTGGTCTCGTTGATGGAAGCCTCGCCCGCCGTGAAGAAGCAAACAAACAACGCCGCCGCCGTCGCTACGGCGAATAGGCTCAACAGAAAATTGATCTTCCGGCATCCTATTTCTTTCACTATCAAGCGAATCGCAGTCATGCCGCATTTCTCCTTGCCCAAACGATCATCCCGATCCCCGCCGCCGACGCGAGAATCCCTGCGCCCATCAACCATAAAAAGGAATTCCAGAAGACGCGCCGATCCTCCGATGGCTTGGGATCGATGCCGACGGCGGCGTTGAAGTGAGGCGTAGAACTCGCCGCCGTTCCATCGGCGATCCGATCCGCCAACGGTTCTTCATTCAGGATATTGTTCTCATTTTCCCCTACCGCAGGCGATTCGATCAAGACTCCTTCACTATAGCCAAGCAAAACGCCGTCCACGGACGAATCGGAATATCGCTGTTGGTTTCCCGGCGTGTTTTTGGAGAGAATTTGGCTGATCTCCACTTTCGCCATCGGACTTTCCACGTCGAAACCCAGCCGCCGCGCCGCCAATTCCCGCAACTCTTCGCTCCAGACAAAGGGAAACATCCTGCCCTGCATCCAGGAACGATCCAGGCCGCATTCGCAATTCAAGCCGATGACGGAGAGATAATAGGATACGGCCCCTTCCGTGATAGCCTTTCCTCTCAGAAGCGATCCCATCAAGCGCCCCCGTCCGTAAAGCGCGGCGGCGCACGGTTCTTGAATCTTCTCATCTTCTATGCCCAGGCTCCAAAGCAGAATTCTTTCTTCCGATTGCCGTTGGGGAGGGAGAACATAGAGAACCGGCGGCATTTCAACCGTCTTAGGCAGATAGGCCATATTTTTTTTTACTTTTTCGATGGCCGCTGCAACAGCCGTTTTTGCCTTTTCGTTGTTTTCCGCGTCTTCGCCTTCCACTAGCAATACGACGCCATAGCATTCGATTAATTGCTTCATGATCTGTTGACGGATGGAGGAATCGACGATCGCGTCCAAGCGGTTCCAGACTCTTTCCTTGAAGGATTTTTCTTCTCCCTCGAAAAAGATGGAAAGGGATCGTCCATCGGGAGAGACGAGAGCGGCGGCGGGAAGCGTCTTCATGCGGTCCTTGTCGAAATAGTCCAAGCCTTTGGATTCTATCTCTTTGTCCACATTGACGAATTCCGTTTTTACGTTGCCGTCGAGCAACGCGGCGAAGGAGATGGATTTTAACGCGGAGACGTCCTCATCTAAAGTGTTTTCGCCGATATAGACGTAAAGAAGGTAGGGATCGGATTGCAAATCCACGAATCCCACGTCGCGCACGTTGTACCGGCACGCCCAGGCGGGGGGAACGAACGTCAGAAGCGCAATCCATAATGTCCAGTTTCGAATTCTTTTCATAGTATCTCGCGTCCATTGCGTCTATTTTCAAGAAGGCCTCGAATTCGGCGATATGGGAACTGCGCTGAAGTCAAGGCGCCGATTTGTAGGCGGAAAGGAACATGCGAATTCCCATAATGAAGAGCAGAATCGAAAAACCGTACTGCAAGGTTCGATTGGAAAGATACGCCGCTAAACTGGCGCCGATATTGGCCCCAATGACGACGGCGGCGCTTAAGATCAGAACCACCCAGTAATTGATGACGATGTCGGGATTCAGGTAGTAGCGCAGAGCGCCCATGATTGCCATAGGAATCATGATCGTAAGCGCGATTCCCTGCGCCTGTTTCTGCGTAAACGCCGCCAACAGCGTAAGCGCGGGTACGACGATGATGCCGCTGCCAATGCCCAGAGAGGCGCTTAAAACGCCCGCCGCCAAGCCCAAAACGAGATAAAAGCCGATTGATCCGCCCGATAAATCTACCATGAAATGGCTCCTTGCCCCAAAAACGATCGTAATAGTTCGATGGCTTAAGATGCATCCGGCATCCGTTTCCCATTTTATCGGAAATGGTTTGTATTGATAATGGTTTCGAGCCGCCGCTGGAACAGGATTCCAGTTTCCGCGCGAGCATTATGCAAATCGCGGCGAGCGCGCCTTTTTCTTTATTTCTTATTGAAGGATAATCGTCGAAAACGATATAAAGGAGCCTTCGTCAAGCGCGCCGCTGGCGAATGGAAGCCGTAATGATTTACCGATATTTCATTTCTATCGCCTTCCTATTGCATTTCTCTTTTTCTTTGCCGGGATGGGGAGCGGAAAAGGTTCTCTACGAGAAGGATTCGCTCTATCACCATATCCGCGTATCGGAGGCGGAGAACTATCGTTATCTCTCCTTCAACCGGGCGCGGGGCAGCCAAAGCGCCGTCAACGTCAACGATCCTTTCGAGTTGAAATACGCCTATACTCGCGCCAGTTTCGCCGTTCCCGCCTTTTTGAACCGGACGCCGGAGAAAATCCTTTACATCGGATTGGGCGGCGGTTCCATTCCCAAAGTGATGGCGAAGATACTTCCGGAAGCGAAGATCGACATCGTGGAGATCGATCCCGACGTCGTTGCCGTGGCGAAGCGATTCTTCTTTTTCCAACCAACGGAGAAGATGCGCGTTTTCGAACAGGATGGCCGCCAGTTCTTGCGGCGCAGCCAGGAAATTTACGATTTTATTTTCCTCGACGCTTACAACGACAACGCCATCCCATTTCATCTTACCACGAAGGAATTTTTCGAAATCGTCAAGAAACGCATGGCGCCGGACGGCGTTATGGCGTCCAACGTCTGGGGGCCGCGCAACGACGAATTTTACCTTTCCGAAGTGAAAACCTATCAGCAAGTATTTTCGAGAATTTACATGATCGATTCCATTAAGACCAACAATTATCTTCTCGCCGTTCCTCCCGGCGAACAGGCCATAACGAAAGAGGAGTTCGTGAAGCGGGCGGAGGCGTTGCAGCCATTGTACGCCCTGCCTTTTTCGCTGGCGGAATACGCGCAAACGTTGGAAGATTTGACTGCGATGAAAGTGGATGCCGAAATTCTGTCCGACGATTACGCGCCGGTGGAGATTCTGCGTTCGAGAAAGGTTCCCGCTCAGTGATTCCTGCCATCGTTTTTTTGTCCGGAGCCGTCGTCATGTCGTTCGAAATGTTGGGCAGCCGCATTCTGGCGCCGCATTTCGGCAATACGGTTTTCGTTTGGGGCGGACTGATCAGCGTCTTTCTGAGCGGTTTGACTGTGGGGTATTGGGGCGGGGGGCGATTGGCGGACAGGATCGCCGACTTGCGTTGTTTTGCGGCGCTCCTGGCAATTCCAGGCGTGATCCTTTGTTGTTTTCCCTTATATTGCGATGTCGTTAACATATGGATCTACGACCAAGGCTTTGGCGTAAGAATGGAGCCTATGCTGGCCTCGCTCATCCTGTTTTTCCCGCCAACGGCGTTTATGGGCGCAGTCAGTCCCTACGCCGTGAAACTCCAGGTGAAGAATTTGCGATGGCTTGGAACAGGAGTAGGCAATCTTTATGCGCTTTCTTCGTTGGGCAGCATTTTGGGGACGCTGCTGACTTCTTTTTATTTGATCGTATGGATCGGCGTTCGCTGGATTATCGTTGCGGAAGGCATATTGTTATTGGCGACGGCGTGCGCCGTATGGATTTTCGATATTCTTCGCTATCGGCGCCAACGAGAAACGTTTCTCTAATCTCTCCATTTTAATCCCCAGCGCGCCGGTCCGTTGGGGCGGACGTCGAGATGGACGAACGATGGGTAGACGCCGATGCCGCCTTTTCGAAACGCCTCGATTTCGGCGGCTTGGCGGGCGATTTCTTGCGGCGTAACGTTTTCCATCCAAATATCCGCCGCTTTTCCCGTTAAATGCTGGCTGTTGGGCGACCCGCCCACTTTTTTATTTTGTTTTTCGCAACGGCGTCCGCTGTTGATATGAATCGGCGCATGGACGGCCTCTCTCAAGGCTTCCAACGACGCGATAAGCCTGGGATCGGCATCGGCCTCGCCGCAGCCGCATCGGCAGGCGAATTCCTCCAGCGTAAAATGTTCGGAGAGTTTTTTATTCGCCATGATTTATCTTCCCATGCGTTTATCGCGTATGCGCGATTCGATCTATAAGCGCCCTATCCTTTGCCTATCACGCCGCATTTACATAAAAAATTGCCCAATTTCAAGATTCGTCCCGTTCGGCTCTATCGCGAACGCCGTGAATGAAAACTGCATCCTCAATTATACGAGCCGTCCCCGCATTATGGCTGCGATAATTCGCCGCCATCCCGCGCTTTTGGAATTCGCATTCAAAAAGTTCCCGGCGCAGGAGGGCGAAGAGTCGATCGATGTATTGGCGCGAAATCCATTCTTCATACTATAATATTTCGTCTATGTTCCATTCATACTAATAAAGAAGGAGTAACGTTTATGAAACGAAAGATGAGTGCATCCCTGGTTATGCTAGTTTTGATTGGAATGACTTCTTTGGCGGCGAACGCTTCCGAACAAGAGAAAAAACCCTATCGGGTCGGCGATGTGGTGGAACCGTTTCAACTCAAGGACGTAAATGGCAAGGGATACGATTTGGGCAAGTATCTGGGAGAGAAAATCATTGTCGTGGATTTTTGGAATTTCCAATGTCCCGTCTCTCGCGGTTATGAGGAACGCTTGAAAGCTCTCTATGATAAATTCGGTCCCAAGAAAGCGGAAGGAACAGAGGAAGAGAAAAACGCCCAAGCCGTTTTCTTCGTTATCGATTCCAATGAGCCGAACAGCGAAGACGCCATCAAAAAATACGCCGAAGAGAACAAACTTCCTTACGCCATTCTAAAAGATTGGAAAAACGTTATTGCCGACAAGTTTGGAGCCGGCGTGACGCCGGAAACGTTCGTTATCGGCAAGGACAAAAAAATCCAATATCACGGCTCGATCGACGATTCGCAGAATGTGGAGAAAGTAAAGGAAAAATATCTGCAAGCGGCGGTGGAAGCATTATTGAAAGGCGAGAAACCAGCGGTTTCCGAAAAGAAATCCTTTGGCTGCAGCATCAAGCGCATCTAATCGGTAGAGATCGTATAACGTAAAACGAAATCCCCGCCGGATTGTCCGGCGGGGATTTTTTTGGGGAAATAACAAAAAGACGATGGGTCAAAAAACGCGACCCATCCTACTTATCGAATAAGCCTTATTTATTGTTCCAATAATCGACCACAAAGACATCGTCCACGCAAGCAAGAGTTCCCAGCGTTTGGCCGAACTCTTTGTGGGCGGGATGGACGAGATAGGCGTCGCGGTCTTTGGCGGTCTTGAAAGTAAGGA
>JBFMBP010000002.1:82661-92627 GCA_040755155.1 Candidatus Omnitrophota bacterium
TTGTTCCAATAATCGACCACAAAGACATCGTCCACGCAAGCAAGAGTTCCCAGCGTTTGGCCGAACTCTTTGTGGGCGGGATGGACGAGATAGGCGTCGCGGTCTTTGGCGGTCTTGAAAGTAAGGAGGAAGCAATCTGTAAAGCCCTTGTTCAGTTTTTCGGGGCTGACATTGGTTCCCATTTCGAAGTCGGCGATGCAATCGATCTTTTTGGGAAGGGCTTGGAAGGCGTCCTCGACGATCTTGATTTGTTCGGGAGTAGCATCTTCCTTGAATTTGAAACTGACGAAATGGCGCAGCAGTCCTTTGCCTTCCTGGCTATCCGTCTTCTCGGCGGCGAACGAGAAAACGAGAACGCTCGACAGAATAATTACGGGCAAGATCCAAACCAAACGCTTCATCTTGTTCCTCCAAATTTTAGATATGGGATTATGGCGCTTCGCTATAATCATGATCGAAAATAGCAGAATGGCGGAGAAAGGGCAAGCGCCTTATGGTTTGGGCATACGTATGACGCGGGCGACGGCCTTGGCGATGCGCCAGGAATCGATGAGCGGCCGCCAGGAAGATCGGCGGCTGGAATCCTGGCTATAGATGCAGCGGATATTCGTCTCTTCAAGCCGCATTCCCAGTCGATGCGCGAGCAGGAGAATTTCCGTCTCCAAAGCAAAGGTCGCTGTCGATAGGCGGGGAAGCAGACTTTGCAAAGCTACACGGGAATGGAGGCGGTAGCCGCTTTGAAAATCGTGGATCGGACAGCTGGCAATCCAGGAGATCAAGGACGAACTAAGATTGTTGGCCCATCGCCGCAATGGCGGAACGTCTTTCACATTGAAGGATCGCCGGCCGATAACGATATCCGCCCGCGTTCGCTGGAAAACGTCAAGCAAGAGAGGCAAGTCGGCGGGATCATGCTGTCCATCGCTGTCTAACGTGATGAGGACGTTCCAATCGTCTTGTTTTAGCCAATAGTCGAATCCCTCGCGCAATGCGGCGCCTTTGCCGCGATTGACGGGCCAGCCGATGACGGCTGCGCCTGATTCGGCGAGACAGGCCGCCGTATCGTCAACGCTGCCGTCGTTGACGGCGAGGATGCGCGGCGTATAAGCGCGGCAGCCATCGATAACGTTCAAAACAGCGCGTCCGCAGTTATAGCAAGGGATTAATATGACAGGCTGAATATCCACATTATTCGAATCCGAAGAATAAAAAACCGTCTCGTTAATAACTCATGTTATGCAGCCAGTACTGTCGCGCCATCGGAAAAATCGTTCAAGAGGGACGTTGAGGTTTCCACAATCATGTCTCTTTCGAATCGCGAAAGCGCGAAAAGGCTCGAATTCCGCGAAATTTCTTCTCCCAACCTTGAAAGGCTGGGCTACTTTAAATGCCCCTTTAAAGAGGCAAATGGCAATAACCCGCCGTTTCAACGGCGGATTTAAAAAGGGATTCTTTTTTCGTGTTTTTCTTTAACATTTCCTGTTTTCGTGATTCAAACGACGACTGTAAAAGATTCTTTCCCTTTTTCATTGTGCGTAACATGAGTTAATAATTCGCTTCCTCCTAAAACTTCCGCACTACGCGAATGCGGCTGACTAACTCGTATGGGATATCGGGTACGGCGAGATTGACGACGGCTTTCTTGATGACGTTCTTCTCCTGGCTGCCTGGCATTTTCCAGAGATAAAAATCCTTTGAGGCCAGCAACATATCCTTATCTCCATAAAACGTCGCTCGAAATTCCACGCCCCGGTAGTTCCGAGTTTGCACATTTTCAAACGCCATAGATAAGTAACATCCCGGCCGGTTGTAAAAACCGTAGTTGGCGGCGAGCAGATGAATAGAACTGACGTCGAAGCCTTGTTCTACGTCGAGGGTGAGTACTTTCTTATCTTTGTTGCCGCTAGGAAGCGTTTTACGGGTAGTGATAGGCGCTGTAATGTCGGGAACATAGTCCGTCGCCGAATAGACAAAGCCCTCCGTCGCGCGCAAGACTACTCCCGGCGCGGGTCTCGTTATTTCCGGCAATACGTATTTCACTTGGGATTTATCGTAGCGCCTGACGATTCCCCCCGACTCGACGAGCACCTCTTTCGAAGCGTCGTTGACCGTCGCTTTGCCGAAAACGTAATCTCCATTATGAAAGACTACCAGATCGGCGCAGCCTAGGTTTGGTATGGCGAGAAATAGGTTTGCGATAACGAACAGCCGCCGCGCCGTTCTCATGGGGAGAGCATCTCCTTTTCCTTCCGGTCATGCTATAGTTCTTTTTTAATTATAACGCCTTTCTCGATTCCCGACATACATCGTTTTAAAAAAAAAGGTCTAAAGGAATAAAGAAAGCAATCGTCAATCTATTTATAAAAAGTATCGGTTAAGAAAGCGGAGGCTTGACGGAAATCCCCGGTTCTTCGCCTTCAAGGAGTCAAAATGCAGGATCATAAGCGAGAGGATTGCAAATTTTCCGAATTAGTGGAAATCATGCGGCGTCTGCGTTCGCCGGACGGTTGTCCCTGGGACAATGAACAGACGCATGAAACGCTAAAGAAGTACATGATCGAAGAAGCCTACGAACTTCTGGAAAGCATCGACGCGGGCGACGACAAGGCCATGATCGAAGAATGCGGCGACGTTATGCTGCAAGTCGTCTTTCACGCCCGCATCGCCGAGGAACAGGGACGCTTTACGATTTCGGACGTTCTGGAATCGATTTGCGGAAAATTGATTCGCCGCCACCCCCACGTCTTCGGCGACCGTTCCGCCAACACGGCGGAAGATGTGTTGCGCAATTGGGAATCGGACAAGAAGAAAGAGAAGCCCGAACGCGATTCTCTTCTCGACGGCATCCCTGCCGATATGCCCGCTCTCATGCGCGCTCATCGCATTCAAGACCGCGTATCCCGCGTCGGATTCGATTGGCGGCGCATCGAAGAGGTCTTCGAAAAATTCGAAGAGGAATGGGAAGAATTCCGTCAGGCGCGCTCGGAAGAGCATCGCCAAAAGGTGGAGGAAGAACTGGGCGATCTTCTCTTCGCGCTTGTCAACATCGCCCGCTACGTGGATGTCGATCCCGAGCAGGCGTTGGCGAAAACCAACCGCAAATTCGTCCGCCGCTTTCATCACATCGAACGCGAGTTGCGCAAATCCGGCAAAACGCTGGAAGAATCCACCCTGGAAGAGATGGACGCTTTATGGGAGGACGCCAAGCGGCTGGAACGCATGCAGAAGCAATAAATCCAATCGGCAGGAATATCAAACGATATTTTTATTCACCGGGAAAAGTCGTAGGGTGGGCTCAAAGCGAAGCGTAGCCCACCGTGGTTACTTATAGGCAGGGATATCGAACGATGATTTTAACATCAGGGAAAAGAAGAGTATTGATTACGGGCGGCAGCGGTTTTCTGGGTTATCACCTCGCAGCCCAATTGGGGAAAACTCACGAGGTCGCTTTCACTTATTCCACCCATCGCCTATTCATCCCCCGTTGCGCGGCCTTTAGGATGGATTTGCAAAAAGAATATACCGTCGTGGATTGCTTGCGCCGCTTCCAACCGGATGTCGTCGTTCACGCCGCCGCCGTCGCCAACGCCGCCGATTGCGAATCCTCGCGGGCCAAAGCCTTCGCCGTCAATGTCACAGGGACCGAACGCCTGCTTCGAGCCTTGCCAAACCGGGATGTTCTCGCGATCTATATTTCCACCGATCTCGTTTTCGACGGCCTGAATGCTCCTTACCGCGAAAGCGGCGAGCCGCAGCCCATCAGTTTCTACGGCGAAACCAAGCGCATGGCCGAGCAAATTACGCAGCGCATGGCGCCCAATCATATCATCCTGCGTCCCGCGCTTATCTTCGGTCCACCCACGGCCTCCGGACGCGGTTCCTTCGTTCAATGGATGGATAAGGCGTTGAGCCAAGAAGAGAAGGTTAAT
Source organism: Candidatus Omnitrophota bacterium (assembly GCA_040755155.1). Lineage (NCBI taxonomy): Bacteria > Pseudomonadati > Candidatus Omnitrophota > Candidatus Omnitrophota bacterium. The sequence goes on from JBFMBP010000002.1 coordinate 86,591, forward strand.
CTCTTTTTGGACGAATTCCGCACGCCGGTTTACGTTCATGACATCGTCACCGCCGTGCGCGCTTTGATGGAGCGGTCAGGCGCGCATCGCATCTATCACGTCGGCGGCCCGGAACGCATTACCCGCGTGGAATTCGCCCGGCGGTTATGCGCCTTACGCGGCTATGATCCCGCCAAGATCAATCCTGTCATGTTGAAAGATGTCGATACGGGCTACCCCCGCGCTGTGGACGTTTCGCTCGACAGCGCCCGCATCGGCCTTTCCCATTGCCTGCATCCCACGCCCATCGCTCTGGCGCTGGGCGAAATCTTTCCCTCCGTTTGAAATTCATCGAATGATGCAGCGATCGAAATGTTTGCCGGAAAGAAGCGAGTTCTTCGCCCTTGCTTTTCTTTTTCTGTTGACGGAAAAATAACAAGCCTTCATAACATCAATACGAACATTTTCCAATAAAAGGGAAACCAATCATGAAAGCAGTATTCAGCGATTCTTCCTCACTTCGCCGCCGTTGGATCGAAATCCTCGTTCTTGCAATAACTTTCAGCGCGGTGGAAATCGCCAGCGCGGTTCCATTCCGCGAATTTTATCAGCCGTTGCAGCCGCCGCGCTCTTTGCAAGTCATGGCTCATCGCGGACTCGCGGCGGCGGCGCCGGAAAATACTATTCCGGCTATTCAAGCGGCTGTGGAAGCGGGATTTGAATGGGTTGAAGTGGATGTTCGCCGTACAAAAGAAGGCGCGCATATCCTGCTGCACGATGCCGATCTCGATCGCACGACGAACGGCTCCGGACCCGTCATGCAAAAAACGATAAAGGAAATCAAGGCGCTGGACGCGGGCGCTTGGTTTGCTCTTCGGTTCGCTGGAACCGCTATACCTACTCTGAAAGAGGTTTTGTCTTATTGCAAGGATAAAATCAATCTCTATCTGGATTGTAAAAACATCAATCCCGAACTTTTAGTGCGTGAAATTAACGATGCGCAGATGGAAGCGCAAGTCGTTGTGTTCGATTCGCCGGAAATGCTGGATAAGATCAATCAACTTTCCGATTTCTCTATCGCCGTCATGCCCAGCATTAACGAGAAGATCGATGCGGGGTATTGGGCGAAGCGACTCCGTCCCGCCGCTGTAGAGATTCATGCGAACCTTCTCACACCGGAAATCGCAAAGCGGTTTCAAGAAGCTGGAATTTACGTACAAGCGCAAACATTGGGCGAGCGGGACGTCAAAGATGTGTGGCGCGCGTGCATGGATATGGGAGTGGATTGGATTCAAACCGATTATGGCGAGAACATCCTGGCCGAATACGCCTGGCGCAAGATGGGCGATTCGCCGTCCGTAAAAATTTCCGCTCATCGCGGCGCCAACGAGTTCGCGCCGGAAAACACGTTGGCCGCTTACCGCAAGGCGATCGACCTGGGCGTGGATTATATCGAAATCGACGTGCGTAAAACGAAAGATGGGCGCTTGGTTTCCTTGCATGATGGCCGCTTGAACCGCACTACTGACGGCGAGGGACCGGTTTCGGAAAAAACGTTGGAAGAATTGAAGCCGCTTTCCGCCGGAGCGTGGTTTGGCCTTCCTTATGCGGAAGAACGCATACCCACGCTTGAGGAAATTTGCGAATTGGTCCGTTCGCATCATGGACCGAAGGGGCCGGTTGGCTTGTATGTTGACCTTAAAGATCCTGACTTACATTTGTTAGTCCAAATTCTTAAACAATACGGCTTGGCGGAAAAGAATGTCTTCTATGGTTCCCCCGACGAACTTCTGCCGCTGCGCCAGCTGCTGCCCGGCGCGCAATTGATGCCGGGATTGGGGCGGGAGGAAGATTTCGATAAAAATGTACAACTTGTTAAGCCTTATGCGTTGGATACGAGTTGGAATATACTATCAAAAGCTTACATCGAACGGGCTAACCAAGCAGGCGTTCTCGTTTTTTCCGACGCGATGGGATTCAATGAAAATGTAGAATCGTATCTTCACGCCATAGAATGGGGCATTACAACGATTCAAACAGATCGGATTCCCCGAGTTTTCCGGGCGATCGAACTGGCGTCGCAATCCAAGCGATAAATTTCGCTTTTGGTCGTATATTTCTGTTTACTAGGAGATAACGGTTATGAATAGCAAGCGTATCGCAATTGGCGCAGCGGCGCTTTTTCTATTAATGGTTAATCCGCCCGCTTCGTTATCGCAATCGGATATCGTTCTTGAAAACGATTATGTTCGTTATGTCATTGGCTTGGATGGAACGAATCATCATTTCATCGATAAGAGGGATGGAAAAGATTATATCGATAAAACCCAAGACTATGTTTTTGCGCAAGTCAAGATCGATCGTCATGTCTTTGAATCGTCTGCCATCGCTTTCGATAACGATCGAATCCTTGTTTCATTTAAAAATACGGATTTTCAACTTACATTGCGTCCAGAAATAAAGAGCCATTCCATTTCTTTTAGAGTGGAAAAGGTTCAAGGGCCGGAGATTGAAGAATTGGCTTTTTTGAATCTTCATGTCATGCGCGGCGATGCTTTTGCGGGATGCGTTTTGGCTTTGAACTTGCAGACGAATGTCGTTGAAATGCCTCAAGCAAATTCGCAATTGCGCGTTTTATGCTATCCCCGCTTCGGCTTGGTTGGCGCCGAAGCGGCGTTGATCGGCTGCCCTCAAAACGAATTGCGCGGGACGTTGAAGGAAGTGGTAAGCCAAGCGGATGACCTTCCTCATTCCGCCGTCGGCGGGCCATGGGCGATGGATTCGGAACTTAGCCGGGGATCCTATTTATTCAATTTCGATGGGATGACGGAAGAATCCGTGGAACAGTGGATATCCTTAGCGCAAAATATGGGCATTACTCAGATTGATTTTCATGGCGGCTCCTCGTTTCGGTTCGGAGACTGCCATCCCAACCCAAAAATCTTTCCCAAGGGCAAGGAGAGTTTCAAGAAGATTATTGACCGCTTGCATGCCGCGGGAATTTCTGCGGGATTGCATACCTACGCTTTTTTCATCGATAAGAAATGTCCTTGGGTAACGCCGGTTCCAGATCCTAGATTGGCGAAGAACGCCGTATTTACATTGGCTGACAATTTGACGGCGGACGCCAATCGCATCAGCGTTATCGAATCTACAAATAACATGTCAACGACAACTGGCTTTTTTGTACGCAACAGCGTTACCTTGCAAATTGACGATGAACTAATAACTTACAAAGCCATCGATAAGGAATCCCCTTATGCTTTTAAAGACTGCCAGCGAGGCGCCTATGGAACGAAAGTCTCCGTACATGCTAAAAACAGCAAAGTCTATCATTTAAAGGAATGTTTCGGCCTGTTCGTCCCGGACGGAGATTCGACGCTTCTGGCGGAAGTCGCCGCTATGACGGCGGAAATGTATAACGATTGCGGTTTCGATATGATCTATCTCGATGCGCTGGATGGAGAAGATATTCTCGGCGGCGCCGAAAACAGCTGGCATTACGGTTCGAAATTCGTTTACGAAATATTTTCCCGCTTGAAAAAATCTCCGCTTATGGAAATGAGCACTTTTCATCATCACCTTTGGGTTGTTCGTTCGAGGATGGGCGCGTGGGATCATCCAACGCGCGGCCATAAGCGATTTATCGATATTCACTGCGAAGCCAATAAAGAATTGGAACGCATGTTTTTACCCGCCCAGTTAGGGTGGTGGGCAATTAAAACCTGGACGGGAATTCAAGGAGAACCTACCTTTTCAGACGATATCGAATATCTATGCTGCAAAAGCATCGGCTATGGTTCCGGCCTATCGATGATGGGAATCAATCCGGGCAATCAGGATAAACCTATTTACAAAAGATTAGCGAATATTATCAAGAATTACGAAACGCTGCGGCGAGATAATCACTTCAATGAGAATGTAAAGAGAAAATTGCGCGTTTTGGGAGACGAATATACGCTTTTTAAAGATGAAAAAGACCAATGGAACTTGCGTCCTGCGGTTTACTTGAAACATAAAGTAGAAAAAGCTGGCGAGCGCTGGAATGTTAATAATCCCTACGAGAAGCAGCCGTTGAAACTAAGAATCGAAGCGCTTACTTCGGCTTTGCCTTATGATGCCACGAACAGTTTAGTGCTTGTTGATTTTTCCAATGAGAAGGTTTTCAAAATCGTTTCCTCGGCCAAAGGAGTCGAATTTGCATTTCAACCGAACAGAGAACATGAAAAGAGCGGACAGCGCAGTGGAAAACTGTCTATACGAAACAACGAATGCGCCGATCCCAAAGCCGCTTGGGTTTGCGCTGCGATCGCTTTCGAGCCTCCTCTCGATTTGCGTCAGAACCAAGTTCTTGGCGTATGGATTTACGGAGACGGCAAGGGTGAAGTATTGAATTTCCAAATGCAAAGCCCAGAACACCTTGTTTCCGGTTTGGGGGAACGATATGTCGTCGTCGATTTTAAAGGATGGAAATATTTCGAACTTGTCGAAATGGAATCCGAACGCTATAGCCGATATAAATGGCCATATGGCAATCCCTATTCGATTTATCGGGAAAATGTCAATTTTCAGCAGGTGGAGAAGCTGTCGATTTGGTGCAACGATATTGCTCTCCATAAATCGGCGGAATGCTGGATATCGGCGATCAAGGCTCTCCCGCAAAAAGCAATAACTATCGAAAATCCGTCCATCTCGCTTGGAGATAAGAAACTGCAATTCCACGCGAAATTGGCGACGGGGCAATATATCGAGTTCAATTCCATGAGCGATTGCAAGCAATACGGCGCTGAAGGCGAGATGATCGCTGATATAAAAACCAGCGGCGATGTACCCTCATTGGAAAAGGAAGACAACCGGCTTACATTCGCTTGCGGCGGCCCGCTGGACGCAAGTCCCCGATCGAGAATTACAATTGTAGGTCTCGGATCGCCGTTGGAACGGAACTAGCAACGAAAAAATTGCAAGCAAACGGGTTTCACGGTTTTCGCAAATGCTCCAGTAGAATGAAGTTTTCCCGTTTCTTCATCTATGCGGAAGGTTACGATCGAATCGCTGTCTTGATTGGCCGCCAACAAAAAAGCGCCCGATGGATCGATGGCGAAGTTGCGAGGAGTCTTGCCTTGAGTCGATTCGTGGCCGATATACTCGAGTTTTCCGGTTTTTTCGCCGATGGCGTAGATGACGATGCTGTCATGTCCTCGGTTCGATCCATATATGAACTTGCCGGACGGCGAAACATGAATATCCGCGCTGTAACTTGTTCCCGTAAAATCTTTCGGCAGCGCCGAAACGGTTTGTATAGTTTCCAAGGCGCCCATGTCGCCGTCATAAGCGAATGACGTTATGGTGGATTGCAGTTCTTGAATGAGAAATGCAAATTCGCCGTTAGGGTGGAAAGTAAAATGACGCGGCCCGGAACCCGGATTCGCTTCCGCATAAGGGGGATCGTTCGGCTTCAATTTGCCATCGATTCCGTCAAATTGATATATCATGATTTTATCCATTCCCAGATCGGCGGCGAACGCAAAGCGATTCGCAGGATCGAGAACGATCGAATGCGCATGAGGTTCTTTTTGCCGCTGCCGATTGACGCTGGAGCCGCGATGTTGGACGAAGTCGGAAGCTGGACCGAGTTTTCCATCGTCCTGAATGGGAAAAACGGCGACGCTGCCTCCTCCGTAGTTGGCGATGAGAACCCATTTTCCCGTTTTATCCACAGTTATGTAGCATGGCGCAGAGCCGCCGGAAGGCTGTTGATTGAGAAATGTAAGTTTCATGGTAGAAGGATCGATAGCAAAGGAACTTAAAGCGCCTTGCGGCTTTCCCTCAAAACGCGACATTTCATTGACGGCGAATAAAAATCGTTTTTGCGGATCGATGGCGAGATAAGAGGGATTCGCCGCTCCGGCGGCCTTGCTGACGAACGTCAAGCCGCCATTGGCGGGATCCATGCAGTAGACGTTGATCCCTTCGTTTTTGTTGGTCGTATAGCAGCCGGTGAAAACAAAAAGATCGTTAGCGTTGGTCGCGTTCTCGCCCCCGCTCATGGAAGGAAGGC